>JAHEGP010000171.1 GCA_024645065.1 Cellvibrionales bacterium
TGCGCCACACCGCAAGCACGGCCGGTAGTAGCAGAAACAACGCCGTGAATAGCAGCAGCCTGCTGGTATCGAATACCGTGCTGTCGACGTACTCGACACCGGGATGGGAATTGAAGAATGTCTCCAAGCTACTGATAAACTGCTCGTACTCCATCGCCTGCAGGCGACGCTCAATATTCCAGAACTGATCGCCCAAGGCCAGTTCGTGCAGAGACCGGCTGTAGTAATCGGCGATGTCGGCATTGTCCAGGTCTGACATGGCCAGGGCGATGATCAGCGAGCGGCGGACCTGATCAAAATCCTTTTTCGCAAGGCTCTCCCCGGACAACACCCGTTCAAGCTCGGCGTGCAAAATATCGATTACCCGATCCTCATTGCCACGCTGGGTATCGGCACTGAGGTAAAACATACCTTGCCGGGGCAACTGATAGCTGTCCGCCGTCGGCGAATAGCTCAGCTGGGATTCATTGCGCAGCACGTTGTAAAGTCGCGTTGAGAGATAGTGACCCAGCAGACGCAACGCCAGATACTCATCCCCGAATGCGCCCCCAGTGAGCCATACAATACCCGCTTCGGCGGTATCGCTGAGACCCATGACGCCCAGGGATTGGTAACGCGCCTGCTCTACCCGGCTCCACCGGTGGGGAGCCGGGGCACGGCGGGTTGGGTCAGCGTCGAGCTGGCCGAAGCCCGCGGCGATTTGCCGCACAACCGCCGCTGCTGCGAAATTGCCTACTACCACCAGCGTCATATTGCTGGCCTTGTAGTATTGCTCCAGTGCCGCCATCAATTGCGGGTAGGTAAACTGGTAAGGATCTACCGCCGGGTCACAGTACAGCCCCATGTCGGTAAACAGACGCTCGCTGCCATAACCACCCATATCCAGGTGCTGCCAGACACGCTTGAACCCGTCGGCATTATCGGATTCGATCTGGGCCGCCTCGATCGCCCGCTTGTAGGCAGGCTGGTCGAGCAAGCTGCGGCTCACGATTTCATGCAAAGTGCCCAGCGCAAAACCAATGTAAGGCCCATAGACTTCGAAGCTGTAGATCGTCAACGCCTCTTCGGTAATGGCGTTCCACTGGGCGCCATAGTCGGAGACAAGCTTTTCCAGCTCGGTATTGGAGTGCAGATCGGTACCCTCGAACAACATATGCTCGATCACATGGGGCAGCTCGGCCTGGTCGCAGGGAAAGCTGTCCAGGCCAAGCCCGACCACCAGCCTGATAGAAACCTTCTGCACTTCAGGGCGGGGCTTCAGGATCACCCGCATGCCGTTGTCCAGACGATAGACCTGCGGCCGGTAAAACGCATCGCTACTCTGACCCAGCATCTGGTCCAGCGGCTCGGCAACACCGTGCCCTGCAATGAGCCAGGCAAATAACAGATAAGCTAATGGGCGCATGGGTCAATCATCACGCTGGCAGCCAACCTCACCGCCGACATAGAACCAGCGGCCGCCAACCCTGGCAAATATCGATTTCTCGCGCAGCCGCTCGCGCTCGCCTTCGGCATTGCGGAACCATGCATTGAACTCCACCATGCCCTCATCGCCACATTGCGACCGGCCCAACACCTCGAGCCCCAGCCAATCGACAGATTGTTGCTCCAGTTGTTCCTTGCTCAAGCCTTTAGCGGTTGCCGGAAACCACGTTTTCAAAAGGTAATCGCCGTGGCCACCCAGGGCATAGGCGCTGTAGCGCGAACGCATCAGCTGCTCGGGGGTTTTTGGCAGTGCCTCACCGCTGATAAACCTGCCGCAACAATCGGCATAAGGCCGCCCTTTTCCACAGACACACTGGCTGATCACTGCACACACTCCGCATTTTGTCGCTAGCAGCTTAATTGCCCCGCCCCAGGCTGTCCACGTGAAGGGCTCAGGGTTCATTGCGCGAGCCACTGCAAAGACCCCCCGGCGCTGAAAGGTGAGGCGATAACGTTGCCGGGCGAGGTACAGCCCCTGTCGCCAGCAGTGCTTTCAGTCCCGGGTGATCACAGGGTCGACCACTAACAGCTAGTCAAACCCTGTTTTTCCTGCAAGGATCGGCAAAATCCATGGGCAACACCATTGTCCTGCCCGTACAACTTCTCTCAGCCGTTACCGGAGCAAAGGGGAAATCATGACAAGCACGGTATCCACCTCACTGGCGCTGCAGCAATTGCTCGAGGCACCCCCGGAAAAAACCCTGGCGACTGCGGGCAAGTCGCATGCTAGCCATGGGTGAATTCTACATCACCCACGAGTATTGGTTTGCGGTGGTCCAACTGGTGCTTGCCATGCTGGGAATGGGGGCTACCCTCACCCTGAAAGACTTTCGTGAAGTGCTGGTGGAACCCAGAGCCGTTACTATCGGCCTGCTGCTACAGATTGCGCTGGTTCCGCTGCTGGCGTACTGTGTGATCCACGGCCTTGGCCTGGTCGGCGGGATCGCGGTGGCGCTGGCGCTGCTGTCGGCTATTCCCGGTGGCACCGCTTCCAATATGTTCACGTTTTTCGCCCGCGGCAATACCGCCTTATCCATTTTCATCACCGCACTGACAACACTCGCCTGCATGGTGACCACACCTCTGGTGCTGTTGCTGCTGGCCCGGGAAGCCATGCCCGCCGAATTCACCATGCCCAGCGCCAGAATCGCTCTGGAAATCGGCCTGTGCCTGATGCTGCCCCTTTTTATTGGCATGTTCTACCTGGTCGCCTATCCGGGCAGCGCGGCCAGCTTCGCCAAGTGGTGTATTCGCGGCTCACTACTGGGAATACTGGCGATTGTCATGGGCGCAGCCAGCGCCGGACGCCTGGACCTGCAGGCATTTGGCCTGGCCAACACCCTGCTGATAACGGGCTTCATTCTGTTGCTGGCATTGCTTGGCCGGCTGCTAGGCCGCGCCAGTGGGCTTTCCCAGCGCGATGGCGTGGCCATCAGCATGGAGATGGTAGTGCGCAATGTAAACCTCGGCCTGCTGCTAAAAACCTCACTATTTCCCGCCGTGGCGGAAGATTCGCAACCCCTGGCCGATACGGTGCTGTTCGCGCTCCTGCTATACGGGACGCTGCAACTGATTATCGGCGCCGCCCTGATTTATTACGGGCGAGCCGGAAGCGCCAGACAATAAGGCTGCTCCAGCAAGGAAAGTACTAGCGGCGAGTGCGTTGTCGCCGTGCCCGAACTGCGCTATTATACTGTTTATTTATACAGTTTATAACGATGAACGTGCGTTTTGAATACCTGTACCAGGACATCGACGGTCACCAGTACTGGGGCGATGTGGTGTTTGCCAACCCCCACAATATCGCCATTGGGGGCATTATCGCGGCGGCACAGGATGCCCTGATCACTGGCTGTTATTTTCTGCCCGCTACACTGGGTCTGCCCTGCCTGCGTCCCGCCTCTGCGCCGACCCGGCAGGGCGAACGCGATCACTACTGGCACGAGGCTCACAGCTTCACTGGCAGCCACGAGCATGCCACAGACCGCCGTCATCGCAACATCGAGGCATTTATTGCCTGCCTGGAACGCAGCTGCCGGCTGGCGCGGCCCGCCTGAGGCGCAGACACGCGCTAAACGGGGTGCAGCGGTTCGCCCTCGAAGCGAACCCCAAGCCAGCCATCGAGCAGAAAGTTGCGAATATTGGCATGATCGCTGCCGGCCGGGTGCCCGAGTACGTCTTCGCGATAGTAGCGGCCGAATAGCGCCAGGGTTTCCAATTCCCCGAGATGATGCAACTGGGCAAAAGCCAGCAATTTGCACGAGCCCTCGTTGGCACCCCTGGGGTTATAGACTTCGCCATTGTAAAAGGCCGTCGGTGAATAACGATAATTGGCATCGATTACCGCCATTACCTGGTCGAATTCTACCGTGTCGGGTTGACTGCGCAATTGTTGCAATAGCTGTTCGACGGTCATAGCTCTTCCTTGCACTTTATTATTCCACAACACTGGATCGCATCCGAAAGCCGTGCCCACGCGTAACATGCCACTGATCACTCCCAAAGCGAAGCACCGATATGGCAGCAGCACAATCGGCAACACCCGGCACCGACTCGGCCGCAAGCGGTAACCCGCAGGGTAAGGGCCTGGTTCCGATATTACAGCACTGGCGGCAATATCAGCCACGCCATGTGCAACAAAAGCCGGCCGCGCAGTTGCTGGCTGAGTATGCCACCTCATTGCTGGTGTTATCTGCCAAATTCAAGTTCAGGCCGGTAGCAGGCCAGCCCTATTATCTCTACCTCAGACAGCAACGCTGGCATCTCAGCCTGATCGAACCCCAGCGCTGGGATCAACGCGCCGGTACTTTTCTGGGCCAGTGCGAGTTGCAGCACGACATGACCTGGAGCCTGGTGCCCAAAGCGGACTTTGCCGCTGACCCCGAGCTGCGCCAGGCACTGCAGCGCTTCCAGGACTCGCTGGTCGACCAGCTCAGCAACGGCAATACAGTGCAACAACAATTACCGTACTACGTGGCCGAATTAGCATTTTACCCACGCCTTGCCGCCAATGGGCTGGCGGCGTCAATCGGGCTGTCCGCCGGTGATTCAGGGCTGTTACAACAACCGGCATTACAGTGGTTGAAGTCTGCCGCAACCGGCACCCGGCTGCTGTCCCCCGGTAGGTATTGACGTCAACAGCGAAACGCCCCGACGGACTGTCGCCAGGGAGTACGATTATCGCACGCCAATCTTGTTGACCCCCAGCCATCGGTTTACACTGCTTCGGGAGACTTCAGCCCCCGGCTTAGCAGGAAATGGCATGTACGCTGACAACCCGAAGATCCAGCAGCTGATGCGCATTGGACAGCCAGACTGGAACCGTGAATGGCCCGACTATATCGCCGAATACCAGCTCAACGCCAACGACATTCAGGATCTGCTGGCACTGTTCAAGGATGACCAAATTGAACCGGGCGAGGGCCAGCCGCCACAGATCTGGGCCTCGCTGCATGCCTGGCGGGCCCTCGGCCAGCTTGGCGACCCGGCGGCGATCGTCCCCATCATCCATAGCTTTGATACCTGTCATGCGGACGAAGCTGCGCTGGAAGAATTGAGCACCGTCATTGCCATGTTTGGTGCACCGGCCATCCCGGCCCTGGCCGAGTACTGGCAGCGACCGGGCAAGGATGAATTCGCGTATGTGATGGCGCTGGATTCACTGGCGAAAATCGCCGCAAAGCACCCCGACACCCGGGATCAAATCCTGGCTATCTTTGCGAACTACATGGCCGAGCCGGAACAGGCGTTCCGGGTGCTCAATGCACTGCTGATAGCGCACCTGGTCGAGCTGGAAGCAAGGGAGCTTATCGATGATATAAGCCGGCTATTCGCCATGGAATGTGTCGACCTTAGCTGCAATGGCGATGTCGAGGACGTGGAAATAGAACTTGGCCTGCGCGATCACCGCAGCACCCCCAAACCCGACCTTGAAGCCCTCGAGTCGGACCGGCAACCACTACCCGACATACCCGAGCCCGAAGAGGACGATTTTTTAGGCATCCTCAATTACGCGCTGTATAAAAAAGGCGGCGACGATGCAATTTATGAAGTATCTGAACTGGACGGCTTTTTTGCAGCTATCGCCTGCGCTCCCCAATTGATCGCCCCGTCGAGCTGGATGCCGGCAATCTGGGGCGGCGCCGACCAGTCACCGGAATGGGACAGCAAGGAAGAGTTCGAGCGTTTTGCCACTGCGCTGTTCGCCTATCACAACATGGTGGTTGAGGGATTCAGTGACGACGACTACGAACCGCTGTTCCTGGAAAACACCCGGCACGACCAGCCGACGCTGGTGGTGGACGAGTGGTGTGAAGGCTTTATGCGGGGCCTGGGCCTGTGGGGCCATTCCATTACCGAACAAGATATACCGGTGCTGGAAGAGTGTCTTGCGCCAATCCAGCTATTCACCGGCGCCGTTGACTACGAAACTCGCATGGCCCTGCCAGACAGCGACATCGAGGCGCTGCAGGAAAGCATCCAACCCGCCGTGTTGCGCATATACCGCTATTTTTTCCAGCCGGTGAAGCGCTCCAACACCACGTTTATCCACGCATCGCCAAAAACCGGCCGCAATCAACCCTGCCCCTGTGGTAGCGGCAAAAAATACAAAAAGTGTTGCGGGTTGAACTAGGCTAGTCCTGATTCAAACAGGCGCTTAGCGGTGGGCGATACCGGCCAGCTCCAGGCCCTGGATATACCAATCAATCTGCTCCTGTCGCTTGAGATAAAACAACGTCCACCGCGCGAATTCGAAGCTGAAATGCATGATTTTCTGCCTGGTGGCCGCCGGAATGGCGCTCTCTCACACCTGACCTGAACCCCGCAAGGCCGTAACCAATTGAATTAAAACACTTATCTTAATCTCCACCGTTTCTCCAGATTTAAACCACGCCACCTCCAAGCGACGAGGGCGGCATTTCCCTACTATCACAACCGTCAACACAGGAAATGTCCGAACGAAGCAGAACACCAGGAAGGCCGAGCTTTTCGACCTCTCCATAAAACCGGAAGCTGACGCTTGCGCAACATAAAAGACGAGGAGTCTACAATGGAACTTTCAATTTTATTTATCGCCGTAGTATTTATGATACCGCTTGCCCTGGGCTTGATTTTGCTGGGCGCAATGGCGGTCGATGCCCGACCCGCTGCCACTGCAACGAATAAAAAAGCCGCGAAGGCCCCGGCGCCAAAAGACAGCACAACGGGCAATATTGGGCATTACCTGCCGGCTTGAACCATCGAGGTCCCGGGAAAACCCGGGCTGCAGCCGACGCATACCCAGCAGTATGCGCCGGAGGCAGCCCGGTCTATTGGCACCAGCACATTGACCCACCGGGGATGCCGCCATGTACCAAGAGCAAGCAGAATGTGGCCCGTTGAGCGAACGCCTCGCGCAGTTGGGCGCGCAACTGGATCATTTCCTTGACTTTGAATACCCCGATGCCATGCACAATGCCAGCAGCTGGCGTGACGCCCTTGGCGGCGAGCTGCCGCAACGGG
>JAHEGP010000172.1 GCA_024645065.1 Cellvibrionales bacterium
GTAGTTGACCTGGCAAAAGGCCACCTGCGGGCTCTGGACAAGATTCGGGATAATCCGGGTGTCGTCCCCTACAACCTCGGGACCGGCCGCGGCTATTCCGTGCTGGAAATGATTGCCGGATTTGAGCGGATCAGCGGTCGCAGCATACCCTATGAAATTGTTGCACGTCGACCGGGCGATATTGCCGAGTGTTACGCTGATCCAGCTACCGCCGCAAACGAGCTGCGATGGCGAGCGGAGTTCGATCTCGAGAGAATGCTGGAAGACAGCTGGCGCTGGCAAAGCCAAAACCCTGCCGGCTATCGCTGAGAGGGGCAAGTCAGTGCCGCGGGCCTCGCCCCGGTGCTCGGCGTAGATGTAACATCATGTATTACATGTAACCGTTTGATATATAAGAATATATATATTCTATAATTTACATTAATAGAGTGTATGGTGGGAGTAACGAGCTGAGGTTCGGGGCAATAAAAAAGGCTTTACTGCTCCAGTAAAGCCTTCAGTTTATGCTTTAACCTATTGGTAAGTATTAAGTTTTTCTAGCGGTAACTGCATTGCTGGCGAATGTATTTCGCCAGTGCCCAGTAGGCTTGCTGCTTGTCGATAAAGGGGCCCCGTTCGGTTTCTTCGCGGGTATGAAAATACCACTGGGTTTTTTTCTTGTAGACCCTTTCTTTGCTGCGGGGCGACTGTAGTTGTAGGTTTGCGTGTGCCAAGTGAGGATGCCTTCAAGGTTTGCTTAGATTTTATAGTAGCGCCGCTATTTGTTGGCGGCAAAACTCAAACCTCACAGGCGTGAACGGTTTCTCGATTCCCAGATATTTTTTGCCTTAGCAAAGGCGTTAGTCCCGTCGAGTTCTGGGTCGAGGGTTTGCGCAGCAATCGCGAGTGTGCCAATGATTGCCTGGTAGCCATATTCATTAAATTCTATATCTTTCCATAGCTTAAGAAGAGGTTCTAAGGTTGGCTGTGAAGTTCTGTCTCCGCGGCCTGCCAGCAAGCGTGGCCAGGTGGTTTGTTGCAGGTGGCCCGCATGCACGCGTAACACCTGGCAACTGGCATCGGGTTTGCGTTCGATTTCGCCGCCTTCCCCCTTGAAAACCGCGGCTGCAGGCTGGCCGAGCAGCAGCAATGTCTGTTGCTGGATCTCGGCGTAGCGAGGGTGAAAAATGCTGTGAATGCTGGCCTTTGCGCAGGTTGGGTTGAGCAATCTGGCCATGCTGTTCGCCACCGAGCGCAGCCCAAGCAGCGGCTTCAATTGCAGCAATTGCTGCATCAGTGGCGAAAAGCAGGCGATCGGCATAAAGGCAAAATGTTCCCTGTCCAGGCTGCTCGCTGCCTGTTCCCAGCTGGTGCAAATGCCAACCTTGAGTTGTTGCAGGGCGCTTTCGGTATATAGCCTTCCCGGCGTGTGGCCGCTGGTTCCGTGCATAAAGACGCGAACGCCGTTGTCGGCCAGTGCAAGGGCAGCGAGCAGAAACCAGGGGTGATGCTGCCTTTTGCCGGCATAAGACGACCAATCGAGCTCGGCCATGACTTGCCCGACGGGAGGGGCGCTGCATTCGCGAACCGCAGTGACGAAGCCGGCAAGCTCCTCCGGGCTTTCCTCCTTGACTCGCAATAGCATGAGAAAGGCGCCCAGTTGCATCGGGTCAACCTGGTCCCGGGTGATCATCCGCATGGCGGTATAGGCTTCATCAAAATCAAGCGATCGCGTGCCGGTTTTGCCGCGGCCCAGAACGCGTATGAATTGGGAGAAGGGATGCTGTTCTTGAGTTGATGTTGACATAATGTCGCCAGCTTATTGATAAATGGTGAAAAAGATACCTGAAGTCATTTCTACTAGAGACAATTGTCGGGCTTCGGCAGGCCGGCGATTTTACTGATTCGCCTGGCGGGGCTGTCCGGAAACAGGCTCATCAGGTAGATGCTGTTTCCCTTGTCGGCGCCGAGATTTACCCGGAGATACTTGACCAGCGGGCGCATGGCTGGAGACAGTTTGTAATCGTGATAGAACTGCCGGGTAAGCCTGATTAGCTCCCAATGGGCAGGGGTGAGGGCAATGCCCTCTGCCAGGGCCAGTTGTTCTGCAACCTTTGGGTTCCAGTCTGCAAGGTTTTGCAGGTAACCTTCACTGTCGAGCGGGATGCTGGTGAGCATACTAAAACCAACTCTGGACCTTGTCGCAATGGCAGCACAGATCAACCAGGGCAGGGTAGTCGATGAGTTCCAGCTCGGCTGATTGCTTGCCCAGAAGCCCGCGCACCAGCAGGTCGGGTTCAAGCGCGACCACGCGATGGCAAGCTGATGACTGCAGGCTTGACCAGGCGACGGAGCCGTGCACCCCATTGCAAACACCGTCCTCCAGCAACACGATGATGTCGCCCTTGGCGGCGAAGCGCAGGCATAGCTGCAGTGCCTGATGGGGCGCCGCTTTGTTGACGGTGTGGAGAATCATGCTTTAAAAACTCAGGATTCTTGCGCAGTTTGCCAGCAGTTCAGTGGCCTCTTTGGCGCCAACAATTTTGCTCCCCGGCACCAGTTCAGCCGATGCCAGGCCTCGCTCCTGCAATGACTGTTGGTCGACCAATACGGCATTCACATCATACAGTGGCAGGGCCGCCAGACTGTCACTCAAAGGTTTGCCGTGAGCGGTGAAATCGCCCTGCCCCGGAAGCAACTGGTAGACGCCGTCACCACAGAACAACACGCTGAGTTGCTGGCCAAAGAGGGCGGTGGCAAGGATGGCGTCGAGCGCCTCACGCGCGTTAACCTGGCGGGAGGGGGGATAGGTGCAGATTGCCAGTACGTGCTGCGTCATGTCAGTCGCCAAAGCTTATACAGCGATCGGCCACAAGCAGGCCGTCGGCATATTGACCCAGGCCGGATAGCTCGAAGCCCGGTGCCAGGCTGGGACTGCTGTCGTAGCGCTTGGCCTCGGCGCGGTCAAATACGCCGCGGCGCTTGGCCGCCGATATACATACCACCAGGTCCAGCTTTTCACGCTGTTCCAGCTCGGACCACAATTCGCTCAAATTACTTTCATCCTGGGGTGGACGTCCATTGTGGGCGCCATTGTATATACCGTCGTGGTAAAAAAACACCCGATAAATGCTGTGGCCGGCAGCCAGAGCAGAGCAGGCGAAACGGTAGGCGCTCCATGCGCCCTGGCCCCGCTGAGGTGCGCCGTATACGACGATAAAAAATTGCATAGGGGTCGTGAAACTCGTTTAGTTTGGGTAAGCCGCCTTACACATGGATCACGCTGCCGAGCGCCATCGGTAAAATACCGAATTCAGCCAGTAATGCCCGGTGACCTCGTAAAAATGCCGGCGTGGCGTCTGCGGGGTGCGTCGACCTCGCCAGCAGAATAAAAAATCCCCGCTCGCGGCGGGGATGATGGGGTTTGCCTTCGGACCCGCTTATTCGTCCATTATGCCCAGCAGAGCGAGCAGGTTAACGAAAATGTTGTAGATGCTCAGGTACAGCCCGACGGTCGCCCGGATATAATTGGTTTCTCCGCCGTGGATGATATTGCTGGTGTCGAACAGTATCAGGCCGGACATGATCAGCACGATCGCCGCTGAGGTCGCCAGATACAATCCCGGCATGGCGAGGAAAATGTTGGCGATACTCGCAAGCACTGCGACAACCAGGCCGACCAGCAGAAAACCTCCCATGAACGAGAAGTCCTTGCGCGTTACCAGGGCGTAGCCGGACAGGGTGAAAAAGATGATAGCGGTTCCGCCCATGGCCTGGAAGACCAGCTGCGGGCCGTTGGGCATCGACAGATAGTAACTCAACATCGGCCCCAGCGAGGCCCCGAGCAGGCCGGTGAAGGCGAACACCCACACCAGACCTTTCGCACTGTCGGCATTGCGATGCACCATGAACATGGCGCCGAAAGCCGCCAGCATACATACCAGCGAAGCTCCCCTGCCAATACCCACTGCCATCGCAGCCGCGGCTGTCAGCGCGCTGAAAGCGAGGGTCAAGCCCAGCAGCATGTAGGTGTTTTTAAGAACATTGTTGATCTCAACAGCGGGCCTCGCGGCTGCGACGCTGTTGGACATCAAGCGTTTGTCCTGCATTGTGTTCCTCCGTAAATTACCAGTCGTTCGGTCAGTAAGTACACTGCCACGCCCTAATAGTATGGGCGCACCTGTTCGCTTTCAAGCAGAATCGGAATGCCGGAAGTGATCGCTGCAGTTTCGACCCATCACTTTTTCCGCATCACGGCCTGGTTATACCCCGCCGCTGCACCCGGCGTCACCCCAACACACCGATTTCCGTCATAAACTTTTACGCAGCATCAGTTCGATTGGACGTATAAAAAGCACACAAGCCATCGATGGGTCGCAACGGTTTCCCGGGCCCCGCCGCAACCGAAAGGGGGGGGTCAATGGGGCGCACCATACAGGTGCATCCCAATGGGGTGTTCCCCGGAGCAGCCTGACGTGCACTTGGGGGTCCACCGCTCAACCGGGCGCGGCAAGCCCGGACGCTCACTCTTCCCGCCGCAACCCCAAGGGACCGGGTCAGGTGCGTTTGTCGACTTGTCGGCTGGGCTTAGCTATAACGATAGGGGCGCCCGGCTTTCTGCATATCGGCATTGTACTGCTTGAAGATATCCACCACCTTCTTCTTGGTCGCCGACTCGGAGGCGATGTCATCCCAGAATTTGATCGCGGCGGACTCAACCTGCGCCCATTCCGCGTCGGGAATCGTAGTGAGTTTCATCTTGGTGCCATTCACTCGCAACGAGGCCTCGCCACCCCAATACCACCATTGGCGGTAATAGTGGGAGCTGTCCATCGCGAGTTTCAGCAACTCCTTCAGCCGCTCTGGTAGTTTGTTGTACTGGTCCATGTTGGCGAAAAATGACCCCGCCCAGGCGCCGGAGATATTATTGGTGAGAAAGTAGTTGGTCACATCGGCCCAACCGACGGTGTAGTCCTCGGTGATGCCCGACCAGGCAACGCCGTCCAACTCACCGGTTTGTACCGCAACTTCGATATCTTCCCAGGGCAGGGTCACCGGGACGACACCAAATTGCTGGAGGAATCGGCCGGCAGTCGGAAAGGTGAATACCCGCTTTCCTTTCAGATCCTGCAGGCTGTTGATGGGGTCTTTGGTGGCAAAGTGGCAGGGATCCCAGGCCCCGGCAGACAAATGTTTTACACCCAGTTTGGAGTACTCCGCGTCCCATATTTCGGCAAGGCCGTATTGGTTGAACAACACCGGCACATCCAATGAGTAGCGGCTGGCAAAAGGAAAGTAGCCGCCAAATACAGTGACCTCGGTCGGCGATGCCATCGAGTCGTCGTCGGACTGGACTGCATCGATGGTCCCTTTTTGCATGGCCCGGAACAGCTCCCCGGTAGGCACAAGCTGGTCGGCATAAAACAACTCGATCTGCATTTCCGAGCCTGCGACCTTATTGAAGGAATCGATGGCGGGTTTGATGACGTGCTCCGCCAGGGCCGGTCCGGCGTAGGTTTGCAAGCGCCACTTGATCGTCGACTTGCTGGCGGCATGCACCGCGGGTGCCCCGAGGGTCGCCAGGCCCGCTGCACCGGTCAAGCCAATCCCTGCATTGGTCAAGAATTTCCGTCTGTTGGTCATACTAACCTCCGTACATTTTAAGTTCGGGAAACAGATATCGCTGGTTTCCCCGTGTGTTCCCCATTGCTGGAGGAATTTTTACTTGTTGTAGACAGTCTCCGGTAACCACAAGGCCAGTTGCGGAAAAAGCATCACTAATGCCAATGCCAACACCATGACCAGCACAAACGGGATAATGGATGCATAGATGTCCCGCAAGCCAATTTCGGGCGGTGCCATTGCGCGCATGAGAAACAGGTTGTAACCAAACGGTGGTGTCATGTAGGCGATCTGGGTGGTGATGGTGTACAGCACGCCGTACCACACCAGGTCAAATTCCAGCGCTCTTACCAGCGGTACATACAGGGGTGCGACGATGACCAGCATAGCGGTATCATCGAGGAAGGTACCCATTACCAGAAACGACAGTTGCATCAGGATCAGGATTGTCCATGGACTCAATCCCAGCTGATCAGTAAACAGATTGTCGATCGCTTTTACCGCTCCAAGTCCATCGAAAACGGCACCGAAGCCCATCGCCGCCAGAATTATCCACATAAACATGCACGAGATCGCCAGCGTCTGGCGGATCGAAACTTCAAACACCTGCCTGTTCATCCGCCCTTTGAGCACCGCGGCCAGAAAAGCGGTCATGGCGCCGATTGCGGAGCTCTCCACCAGACTGGTCCAGCCATTGATAAAAGGCACCATCATGGCGGCAAAGATAGCAATCGGCAAAATGCCGGCGCGCAGCAGGCGAAGCTTTTCCCGCAGCGGAACATTGCGTTCTTCCTGCTTCAGTGCCGGCCCCAACTGGGGCTGCAGCGCACAACGGATGGCAATATAAAGAATGAACATCGCCGCCATGATCAGTCCGGGGATCACTCCCGCCAACCACAGCTGGCCCACCGGCTGGCGAGCAATCATTGCATACAGCACCAGCACCACCGAGGGCGGCACCAGAATGCCGAGTGAAGAACCTGCCTGGATGACACCGGTGACCATGCGTTTGTCATAACCGCGCCGCAGGAGTTCCGGTAGTGCTATCGTTGCGCCAATGGCCATTCCCGCCACCGACAGGCCGTTCATTGCAGACACCAGTACCATCAGGCCGATTGTGCCGATTGCCAACCCGCCATTGATGGAACCCATCCAGACATGGAACATTTTGTAGAGGTCGTCGGCAATCCTGGACTCGGATAGCACATAGCCCATGAAGATAAACATGGGCAGCGTCAGCAGGGGATACCACTTCATCAATTTCATGGCGGCCGAAAAAGGCAGGTCAGAACCGCCAGTTCC
>JAHEGP010000173.1 GCA_024645065.1 Cellvibrionales bacterium
TGGGATGATCAGGAATGTCACCGGCAAAATGGTGATCGACATACAGGCACCGAACCTCTGCCTGCAGAGCCTGGATGAGCGCCTCCCGGTTCTTGTCGAGTGATATATCGAGAACGGTAATTACATCTCCTGCTTCAATTGCTGCACTGCTCAGCAGTGCGATATCGCGCTTGACTCCAGTAACCAGGCGACTGTCCCTGGGCTCTGCGAGGCGCAGCTGGACCAGGGCACAGATACCATCGGCATCGCCATTAAAAATATCGATAAAAGCCATCCGGTTTATCCTCAATTGATTAGGTCAAGGATACCATAGGGCACCGGGCTAAAGGTCAGTGCATGAAGCGCCATAGTTGGCAAAACTGCAGCGGGGGCGATGCCCCCGCTGAGTGGTCTATTTTACCTGGATTCGCTCCAGGTTTTTCTCTACCGTGGATTGGCCAACACCCTTGACCCTGGCCAGGTCCGCCGGCTTTTCGAAGGGCCCGTGGGTTTTTCGGTATTCAACGATATCCAGCGCGCGGGCCTCGCCAATGCCACTGAGGGCATCAGCCAGGGTTTGGGCGTTGGCGGTATTGATATTGACCGGTGCCACATGCGCGCCCTCTGCCAGCGCGGGCAGTGGCGTCGAGAGCGCAAAGACTATGCCGATGGCCGGCAACAGGCGCGAGAGATAAGAGTTGGGATGAGACATGACGAAGCTCCTTTTCGTGTGTGGGTTAATGCACTTCCTGTGCACGCATTCAATATAATGGATCGCTGGGCATAAACTACAGTCGTAATTGCGTAATTATTGCAGCCAGTGCTGCAGCCGGCTCATCACTGCGGGTAATGGGACGACCGATAACCAGGTAGTTGCTGCCACTGGCCATGGCCTCAGCGGGGGTTAACACGCGGCGTTGGTCGTCAGTGCTTGCATCTGCGGGGCGAATACCGGGAGTCACCAGCACAAAATCGTCCCCTAGCTCGGCCCGCAGCATCTGGCATTCGTGCGCCGAACAAACCACACCATCCATCCCGGCATCCCGGCTCAAGCGCGCCAGTCGAACCACCTGCAGCTTCGGATCCAACCCCACCCCTACCTGCGCCAGGTCTGCCGCCGCCATACTGGTGAGAACGGTCACCGCGATCAGTAATGGCCGCGAGGACAGGCCTGTCAGGCTATCGCGAGCGGCGGCCATCATACGCTCACCCCCGCTGGCATGGACATTTACCATCCAGACACCGAGGTTTGCCGCGGCACGCACCGCCCCCGCCACGGTGTTGGGGATATCATGGAACTTGAGATCAAGAAACACTTCGTAGCCAAGACCGGCCAATTGCTCGAGCAGCGAGGGCCCGGCCGCGGTGAATAATTCCTTGCCGACTTTCACTCGACAAAGCTCCGGCGACAGACGTCGAGCCATACCGATGGCGGACGCGTGATCGGGGTAATCGAGAGCGACAATTATAGGAGAGCGAGTCATTTTCCTTGTCCATTTATCGAGTCAGTCAAGCATCCGCCTGGCGCTGGCGGTTAGCGTCAATCGCCATCGATACCGAGTATTGGCGCTACGCTGCCCCAGCTTTTACAGTTGGGACATTGCCAGTGTAATTGCCGACCGGAAAAGCCACAGTTATCGCAGCGAAAAGCCGGTTTGTGTTCGCGCGCCTGCCGGGCTACGTCTTGCAGCCCCAGCAAATTGCGCCGCGCGTCGTCAATCGAGGACTCGAGGCTGATTTCGAGCAGTCTTTTCATGCCAAGAAGTGTTGGATGCTGCTGCAACTCGCTGGCCAGCAATTGCCCGGCCCTGTCTACATCGCCCTGCTCGTAAAGAGCGTCTACCAGGAAGAGCACGACCGCAGTAGACTTGCGGTGCGCCAGAAAATTTTCCAGAAAGCGATGCAAGCCCGGCATATCTGCGGCGCTACTGTAGCTGCTCTTCAGCGCGGGAAGGATCACGGCGATAAAAGACGGATTTCTTTCGGCGATACCCTCCAGAACCTGAATCGCCCGCCGCGGTTGGTTCTGGTGCTCGAGGATTTCGGCCTCCAGCAAGCACGCTCGGACACATTGGGGATCAAATTTCTGTGCCTTTTTGATTTGCCGCGTAGCCTCGCCGCTATCGCCGGCTTTAAGCGCTTCACTGGCAAGCTCACAGCAGTAGTGAGCAAGGCGACCCGCCATGGCATGCTGGCCATGACCATGGGGTGACCCAATGCGTCGCTTTGACAGAATTTGCTCACCGCTGGCAACCGCCTGCTGCCAATCCTTCTCCTCATCGTAGATGTCGGTGAGTAACACCAGGGCTTTAGTGCGCAGCGCCGGTGACTGCTGCATAAGATCTTTCAGCAGAGATTCTGCCCGATCCAGTACTCCCGCCTTGTGATAATCCCTGGCGAGTTCAAGGTGTGCAGTATCTTGCTGGTCCCTGGTCAACCCCGGGTGATCCAGCAAATTCAGGTGAATACGAATGGCCTTGTCGACTTCTCCGCGACTGCGCATAAGATTACCCAGCGCAATATGGGTATCGAGGGTAGCATCATTGACATCGAGTGCCTCGACAAAGGACTCGATGCCCTGATCTGTTTTTTCACTGAGCAGGTAGTTCAGGCCTTTGTAGACTGCCGGCGGGACATTGTCGAAAGTCTGATGTTGCCCTTTTAAACCGGTGAACCGTCCAAGCAACCAACCAATGCCGACAGCAATAAATACCAGTACAAAGAAACCAGTATCTGACACGTATACCTATTCCCTGGCAGCAGCTGCCTGTATCTGCTCAATTTCCTGCTCGTAATGCTTGATCTTCCGGGCACTGCGAGCCTGGCCCGACTTCAGCTTGACAAATACCCCCATCCCCGCCAACAAGCCTAGAATACCCCCCAGTGCAAAGGCGCCAATCAACCAGGTAGCGACACTGGCCGTCACTTCAAAAGCCAGGAAATCAACTTTCATGGCCGTCGCGTTGGCCAGCGCAAATACGACACCAAAGACAAGCAGCGCCAGCACCAGCAAAACAGTGAGGAAGCTCGTAATGAATTTCATGAGATCTCCGAATCCGAATAAAGGTGGTGGAACAACAAATCGCCCTGAATCAAGCCTGGTCTCCAGCAACCATGCATCCAGCGCTGCAATAGTACCAAATCTTCCACAGGTTTATTACGCTAATGGTCTTTAATCCCGCGCCCTGGCATTGCTCCAGCCCTGCTGCGGCTTGCATCCGCCAGTGCAGCTTCCCTGTGGCGCGTCCTGCGCCTTTGCACGGCGAGGGTGCCCGACATACCGCACGTCCTGTGCATCGTCGCCGCGGCCCGTCCTGCGCCTTTGCCCCCAGAGGGTGCGCGACATACCGCACATCCTGTGCATCGTCGCAGCGGCGCGTCCTGCGCCTTTGCACCCAGAGGGTGCGCGACATACCGCACATCCTGTGCATAAAAAAAGCGGCATGGTTTGTGGCCATACCGCTTTGCGACTGCTGTTCTCCAGCGCTGTATGTTAATCCGGCGGCGGTGGATTTTGCGTCCGCCCCCGGTCATTCACCCGCTCTCTCATGTCCTTGCCAGGCTTGAAGTGTGGTACGTACTTTCCTGCCAGTTGCACAGCTTCACCCGTCTTGGGATTTCGCCCCCTGCGTGGTGCGCGATAATGTAACGAAAAGCTGCCGAATCCGCGAATCTCTATGCGCTCGCCCGCAGCCAGGGATTGGGCCATGTAGTCGAGGATTTTCTTGACCGCCAATTCGACGTCTTTCAGTGGCAGTTGCGTCTGCTTGGCCGCAATCCTCTCGATCAATTCTGACTTTGTCATTGCCACTCCGCCATACGCAGCGCTTGAAACAGGTCAAACCCCGCGAAACTTTACGACATAATAGCAAAAAGGCGCCCAACTACCAAAGTAGTTGCGGCGCCAATCGAGCTGCCATCAGTGTACCGGAAGTCCTGCGATATCAGCCTTCCTGGTCCCGGTTTTCCATCTCCGCCTTGATCAGGTCGCCGAGCGTGGCCGGCGCCACCTTGTCCTCGCGCTTCCGCAAAGTCTGGATCGCCTCTTTCTCGTCGGCTACGTCTTTCGCCTTGATAGACAGGTTCATGGTGCGGTTTTTACGATCGACATTGATAATCTTGACTTCAACCTCATCGCCTTCCTTAAGCACGTTACGAGCATCTTCAACCTTGTCGCGGCTGATTTCCGAAGCCTTGAGGACGCCCTCGACCTCGTCGCTGAGGGTCACAATCGCCGCTTTTGCATCCAGCTCCCTGACGGTGCCTTTGACAATCGCGCCCTTGTCATTCTCGGCAATGTAATCCGAGAAAGGATCGCTATCCAGCTGCTTTATGCCCAGTGAAATGCGCTCTCGCTCGGGGTCGATAGCGAGAATGACGGTTTCGATTTCGTCGCCCTTCTTGTAACTACGAACCGCTTCTTCACCACTTTCCTGCCAGGAGATATCTGACAGGTGGACCAGGCCATCGATGTTGCCGTCGAGGCCAATAAAGATACCGAAATCGGTGATCGACTTGATGACTCCCTTGACCTTATCGCCTTTGGCATTGGTCTGGCCGAAGGTATCCCAGGGGTTATCCATGCATTGCTTGATACCGAGTGAAATACGCCGACGCTCTTCGTCGATATCCAGCACCATAACCTCGACTTCTTCACCAACCTGGATCACCTTGGAGGGGTGGATGTTCTTGTTGGTCCAGTCCATCTCTGAAACGTGCACCAGGCCTTCGACGCCCTCTTCAATTTCCGCAAAACAGCCATAGTCCGTCAGGTTGGTCACAACGGCCTTGATACGGCTACCTTCAGGGTAGCGATTCTTGATCTCAACCCAGGGATCTTCACCCAGTTGTTTCAAGCCCAGAGACACGCGATTGCGCTCCCGATCGAACTTCAGTACCCGCACATCGATCTCATCACCGACATTGACGATTTCGCTGGGATGCTTGATTCGCTTCCAGGCCATGTCGGTAATGTGCAACAGGCCGTCAACGCCGCCCAGGTCCACGAAGGCACCGTAATCTGTCAGGTTTTTGACGATGCCCTTAACCACGACACCTTCGGCGAGATTCGCCAGTAATTGTTCACGTTCTGCACTGTTGGCTTTCTCGAGGACCGCGCGACGGCTTACAACCACGTTGTTGCGCTTGCGATCCAGCTTGATCACCTTGAAGTCGAGCTCTTTACCTTCGAGGTGGGTCGTCTCACGAACCGGTCGCACATCAACCAGCGAGCCGGGCAGAAAGGCACGAATGGTATTGACATCAACGGTGAAGCCACCTTTTACCTTGCCACTGATAATGCCCTTGACCACTTCGTCGGCTTCGTGGGCCTTTTCCAGCTCAATCCAGGATTCGGCGCGCTTGGCCTTCTCGCGTGAGAGCCGGGTCTCACCGAAACCGTCCTCCACCGCCTCCAGGGCTACCTGGACCTCGTCTCCGATGTTGATATCCGATTCGCCGGCCTCGTTTTCAAATTGGTCCCGGGGTATCACGCCCTCGGATTTAAGGCCCGCATGGACAGTAACCCAATCGTCATCGACGTCTACCACGATGCCGGTGACGATGGATCCCGGCTTCATATCAATTGTTTTCAGACTCTCTTCAAATAGATCAGCAAAGCTTTCGCTCATAAGTCGCGCTACCTTTAAGTATCAATGCAAGAGCGTCAGCCCTTGCTCCACACAACCAGCCTGTGTGGGTTAGTGAGTATCCGAAACTGTCCAGCAAAAGCTGGCTACTCGCTGGTAGTTTCGCTTGTTCATCGGTTCAGGACAGCCGCCAACAGCTCATAGCAAACCCCGCACTCTGGCTTCTGCCAGGATGCGCTGGTTCACTTCTTCTATGGTCAACCGGGTGCTGTCCAGCACCATCGCATCGGCCGCTGGCTTGAGCGGCGATGCACTCCTCTGGCTATCACGCTCATCCCGAGCCTTTATGTCCGCCAAAAGCGGCGCGAGACTAACATCTTCTCCCTTGTCTTTCAACTGCTTGTAGCGGCGAGCGGCGCGTTCCTCGGCACTCGCGGTGAGAAACACCTTCAGTACCGCGTCCGGAAAAACCGCGGTACCCATATCGCGCCCGTCTGCAACAAGCCCTGGCCGCTCGGCAAATGACCGCTGAAGCGACAACAGGGCCTTGCGGACAACCGGGTGCGCCGCGACTCTGGAAGCCATGACACCAATCGACTCGTCCCGAATTGCCCGGCTGACATCTTCCCCCTGCAGCCAGACCACAGCCTCCAGGGCAGCGGAGGGCTCGAATGAGACCTCGAGAGCCTCCGCCAGCTGAGCCAGGGCGTCCGCCTGGTCCGGGCCGATTCCACGACGGGAGGCAGCCAGGGCGACCAAACGGTAGAGTGCGCCGCTATCGAGGAAATTCCACTGCAGGTGTTGTGCCAGTAATTGGCTGATCGTGCCTTTGCCCGACCCGCTGGGGCCATCTACCGTGATGACTGGAACTGCCTCATCAACATTCACGTCAAGATTCCTCTGCTGAAACTTGCATACCGCAACAATTAGCTAACTCAACGAATCCGGGGAAAGATGTTGCCACATTTGCGCAGTCGTCAATAACGATCTCCCCGTCAGCCCGCAAGCCGGCAACGGCAAAGGCCATGGCAATTCGGTGATCACCGTGACTGGCCACCTGGCCGCTGCCGATGGCGCCCCCGGTGATCACGATGCCATCCGCCAGGGGCGAGGCGTCGATACCAAGCTGCACCAGCCCGTCCGCCATGACCTGAATCCGGTCACTTTCCTTGACCCGCAGCTCTTCCGCGCCATGCAGGGTGGTGCGCCCTTCTGCACAGGCTGCTGCGATGAACAAGACCGGAAACTCGTCAATGGCCAATGGCACCAACCGAGGCGGAATCTCGATGCCGTGCAGCTTCGCCGAGCGGACGTGAAT
>JAHEGP010000174.1 GCA_024645065.1 Cellvibrionales bacterium
TCCGGTGTGACCACCATGCTTGGCGGCGGCACGGGGCCTGCCACCGGCACCAACGCGACCACCTGCACACCTGGACCATGGCATATTGGCAACATGTTGCAGGCGACCGACCACGTACCGATGAACCTCGGCTTCCTTGGCAAGGGCAATGGCAGCTTGCCCGCGGCACTGGAAGAGCAGCTGGAGGCGGGAGCCTGTGGCCTCAAGTTGCATGAGGACTGGGGCACTACACCCGCAGCTATCGACAATTGCCTGAACGTTGCTGAAAAATACGATGTGCAGGTGGCGATACACACCGACACCCTCAATGAGTGCGGTTTCGTGGAAGATACCCTTGCCGCCTTCGCGGGTCGCACCATCCACACTTACCATACCGAGGGTGCAGGCGGCGGGCACGCACCGGACATTATCAAGGCCTGCGGCTCTGCCAACGTTTTACCTTCCTCTACCAATCCGACCCGCCCTTACACCGTAAATACCGTTGATGAACATCTGGATATGTTAATGGTGTGTCACCACCTCGATCCCAATATTCCGGAAGACGTCGCATTCGCGGATTCCCGTATTCGTCGAGAAACCATTGCGGCTGAAGACATTCTCCACGACCTGGGCGCATTCAGTATGATCGCCTCGGATTCACAGGCGATGGGCCGGGTCGGTGAAGTTGTTCTACGCAGTTGGCAAACGGCTCACAAAATGAAACAACAGCGCGGGCCGCTGGCGCAAGACTCAGCCCGCAACGACAACTTCCGGGTCAAGCGCTACATCGCCAAGTACACCATCAACCCCGCTATCGCCCACGGCATTGGCGACCATGTCGGTTCCATCGCAGTCGGTAAACTGGCCGACCTGGTGCTATGGAAACCTGCGTTTTTCGGCGTCAAGCCGTCGCTTATCATCAAGGGCGGTACCATCGCCGCTGCACCCATGGGTGATCCCAATGCCTCTATCCCCACGCCGCAGCCGGTGCACTATCGACCGATGTTCGGTGCCATCGGCGCAGCACCCGCACAAAACAGCCTGTTTTTTGTGGCGGCCGCCGCGGCCGCTGCCGACATTGGCAAGGCCCTTGGCTTGCAGCGAAAAATGGCCGCTTGCGTGAATACCCGCGCCATCGGCAAGGCCCAAATGATTCACAATGACTACCAGCCGGTCATGGAGGTCGATCCCCAAACCTACGCGGTTCGAGCCAATGGCGAACTATTGGTCTGCGAGCCCGCCAGTGTGCTGCCCCTGGCGCAGCGCTACTTTTTGTTTTGAACAATTCCCTAAACCCGGATAGCCGAACAGCAAATATGCTCCAGGTTCACCAAAAATATACCGGCACCAAAGTCGCGACGAGCGAGCTATGGCTGCCCTGGGATATGCGTAAACGGGGCCGGCTGCGGGCCCGCACCGCCGACAATCGTGACATCGGGCTGTTCCTGAAGCGCGGTGAACCGTTGCGAGAGGGTGAAAAGCTGCAATCCGACTGTGGCGCGATCATAGTGGTAAGAGCAGCTGCGGAAGAGCTCGCCAGCGCGCAGTGCGAAGACTGGCTGATTTTTTCCAGAGCCTGTAATCACCTCGGCAATCGCCACGTACCATTGCAAATCGAGCCCTGTCGACTGCGCTTCCAGCGCGACCCGGTATTACAACAACTGGTTGCCTTGCTGGGGATGCAGGTCTTGGAAGAGTGCGCACCCTTTCACCCCGAAGCCGGAGCCTACCGCGAGCCGGGTGTTCATCAGCATCACCATGAACACCATCACGGAACCGAACATCAAGGGGAGCTCGCCGGTGACGAGCGGCAACACGGTCGTGGATAGACTCGCCCTTTTGCACCTGTTGAATCTGGCAAGTCCGGCCCTGCCCATCGGTAGCTATTCCTATTCCCAGGGGCTGGAATCGGCTATTGAGCAGGAGTGGATTGTGGGTGAGTCCCAGCTGAAGGATTGGCTCATGGGAATCCTCGATAATTCGCTGGCAAAACTCGATGTGCCGATACTGGCGCGTTGCTACCACGCCCTTGAAGCGGATGACAGAGAAAGTTTTACTGGCTGGAACCGGCGAGTACTGGCCAGCCGTGAAGCTCAGGAACTGTGGCTTGAAGATACCCAGGTTGGCGGCGCATTGCGCAAACTGTTAATCCGGCAGCAACCGGGTATCCGCTTTGGGGATTGTGAAGAGGAGTCAAGTTTGCCGGCCGCCTTCGCCCTGGCCGGATACCACTGGAACATACCGTTAGTTGAAACTGCACTGGGTTTCCTATGGTGCTGGGCAGAGAACCAGGTGGCAGCAGCGATCAAGTTGATGCCGCTGGGCCAAACCGCCGGGCAGCGAGTTTTGAGCGAATTAAAACATCGCATTCCGCCCTGCCTGGAGCGAGGCCTGGCCCTGGCAGATGACGATATCGGCTCTGGGCTGCCCGGTCTGGCAGTTGCAAGTGCCCGGCATGAAGTACAGTATTCGCGACTATTCAGGAGTTAATACAGATGACTGAAAAACATACCCTGCGGGTAGGTGTCGGCGGCCCGGTGGGTTCGGGCAAGACCGCCCTGCTTCGTGCACTGTGCAGGGAGATGCGGGAGCCTTTCAATATTGCAGTCGTTACCAACGATATCTATACCCGTGAAGACGCCGACTTCCTGGTGCAACACGAAGCGCTTGCGGCGGACCGCATCCTGGGTGTCGAAACCGGCGGCTGCCCCCATACTGCCATTCGCGAGGATGCATCGATGAACCTGGCGGCAGTCGAGGAACTTTGCCAACGCCATCCGGGTTTGGACATGGTGCTGGTAGAAAGTGGTGGCGACAATCTCAGCGCCACTTTCAGCCCGGAGTTATCAGACCTGACCATCTACGTTATCGATGTCGCCGCGGGTGACAAAATCCCCCGTAAAGGGGGACCTGGCATCACTCGAAGTGACCTGCTGGTGATCAACAAAACTGACCTTGCCCCAATGGTTGGAGCGTCGCTGGAGGTGATGGAACGCGATACCCTGCGTATGCGCAAAGAGCGGCCATTCGTATTTACCAACCTCAAGGAAGGATCGGGCCTGCAGGCGATTATCGATTTCATCATTCAGCAGGGCATGCTCTCGACACCGTCCGACAAACCGGAGAAAATCGACTCATGAATAGAGTATTCTGTTTATTTCCCGCTGCCATGCCTCTGGTATCCCAAGCGCATACCGACGGCACCTCCGGCACTCCCCTGATCCATATGTTGCAGCACGGCGGCGATACCCTGATGCTATCACTTGGGGTTGCAGTTATTGGCGCCTGGCTGCTGAGCCGCCCGCGTAAGGGCAGCTAGATTTTCAACCACAGGTTCTGCTGCTCGATCGCCTGCCCGGCCTCCTTTCACTCCAGAGTGAGCGTGGCAATGCCTGCCTGTTCGGCCTGTGTTACAGCTCGCAATTGGTGTAAGTTGAGCGCATGGGATCTCACCTCGGCACCCTCGATTGGCTGGTTATAGCTTCGTACCTGGCGGGTATGCTGCTGCTCGCGATGTATCTGGGGCGCGGGCAGCGCTCCCGCGCAGACTACTACCTGGGCGGCAATGGCTTGCCCAGCTGGGCCCTGGCGACGTCGGTGATTGCCACCCAGTGTTCGACCAATAGCCTGCTCGGCGCTCCCGCCTTCGTAGGCTTTGTCGCCGGCGGCGGCATGCTCTGGCTGCAATACGAGCTGGCGGTTCCGCTGGCCATGCTGGCGCTCTGCGCACTTTTTATCCCCATTCGCCGCAGCGGGGTAATCTCGGTCTACGAATACCTGGAACTGCGCCTGGGTCGGCAGTGCCGATTGTTGGCCAGTGCCTGCTTCCTGCTATTCCGGGGAGTTGCCACCGGAGTGACGGTGTACGGCGTGGGCTCGGTGGTCAGCCTGGTCACCGGCCTGTCCTATACCAGCGCGGTCGTGATCCTGATGGGCATCACCATTATCTACGACGTGCTTGGAGGGATGCGCGCCGTGGTGGTGTCCGATGTCATCCAAATGCTGTTGCTGACCGCTGCGGTGGCTTTGGCGCTGGCCTGGCTTTACCCATCGTTGGTGACACATATGGACGATCTGTCCCAGCGCACGCCGGCGCTGTTGAACGACTGGGGCCTGTCCGGCAGTAACTATGGCTTCTGGCCAATGTTGTTTGGCGGCTTTTTTCTCTACCTGGCCTACTACGGATGCGACCAGAGCCAGGCCCAGCGACTGCTCTGTGCCCGTGATGAAAACGCCACCCGTAAGGTGCTGGTATTAAACGGCGTGCTGCGGTTCCCGCTGGTTCTCGCCTACTGTTTGGTCGGTTTGGGCCTGGCGGCCTATGCCCTCGATCACAGCGGCTTTATCGCCAGCCTGCCGCAGACCGAAGCGGGCAAGCCGAATTTCAATCTCGTGTTTCCGGCCTTTGTGGCAGCAGAATTTGCCCCGGGATTAGCAGGATTGGCCATTGTCGGCCTGTTTGCGGCGGCCATGTCGTCCATCGACTCGGCCCTGAACAGTTTGTCGGCCAGTACCGTGGAAGATTTTCTATCGCGGTCCGGGCAGTCCTCGGAGCAGGGCATGTTCCTGCTGTCCAAACTGGTGACCCTTTGCTGGGGCATCTTTGCGGTGGTCTTTTCCTTTCAGGTGGAACGCATTGCGCCTACCGTACTTGAAGCGATCAACAAAGTCGGCTCGATGGCAAACGGGCCGCTGCTGGCAATGTTTGCCATAGCACTGTTGATGCCCGGAATCGGGCAGCGGATCGCGCTGGCGGGTTTTGCTCTGGGACTATTGGTCAACCTCGCCCTGTGGATCTGGCTGCCCGGGGTTTCCTGGCTATGGTGGAACGTGACCGGTCTCGTCGCCGGATTGTTGCCCGCGTCGCTGGCCCGGGTATTCTCGCCCCGAGCAAGGTCGACTCTCGACCTTCAACTCGATCCTGTACCTGCACCAATAGTCATCGTACTGCTGGTTTCCGCCGTCGCGATTCTGGGTATTGCGATTGCGCTGGGAGAACAGCCTTGAAGCTAGATTCCGCAGTCGAACGCTGCAATAGCCGGCAAGAGATTAATCTATTTACGAAAAAATGTGGATTACTGTGCGCCCTATGGGTGAGCCCAGAGACGCTGCATGGTTTCTCGAAAAACCCCAAAGCGCCAGGACGTCGTTATCACTTCTGGCAAGGGCTCTGCCGGGTGCGGCCCAAACCCTTGCCGGCGAGGGATGCCTTGCCTGCCACTGAGGGCTTTCCCGACAATTCCGTGCCCAATTGCGGATTCCAGGGTGAAGCACCAGAAAGGTGCAGCCGGGACGGCGCAATCATCCATTTTGGTGCACATCTACCGATAAATCGCCCTCTTGGGGGCATTCGCATCGGCACAGTTTCTGCATAGGATTTGCCATTCCTTATGTCTGGAGGCAGCTATGCCGGTTGACCTGAAAGCGTATCCCACCGATTTCTACGATGAAATGCTGGTTTCACCAAACCGCTCTCGAACCCACGCCAAGGAGGTGGTGCGCTTGTTGCGATCCTTCGACGATCGTGAGCTGGCGGCGCGGCAAGCAGCTGCGGAACTGGCGATCAAGCAAATGGGTATTACATTTTCCGTGTATTCAGAGGGAGAGGGCACCATCGATCGCGCCTGGCCCTTCGACATTCTGCCACGCATCATTCCAAAGCAGGAGTGGGATCGCGTGGAGGCTGGATTGATCCAGCGTGTGCGTGCGCTGAACAGGTTTATCGATGATATTTACCACGAGCAGCGCATTATCAATGAAGGTGTATTCCCGCCGGAAATCATGGAGAAATCGAAAAACTTTCGGCCCCAGTGCGTGGGCGTCTCCCCCGCTTTTGGCATCTGGGCTCATATCTGCGGTTCCGACCTGGTAAGAGACAGTGACGGCACTATTTATGTGCTTGAGGATAACCTGCGCGTTCCCTCCGGGGTCTCCTATATGCTGGAGAACCGCCTGGTGACCAAACAGGTTTTTCCGGAGCTATTTGACCACTATTCACCGCTGCCGGTAGACAGCTACCCGGCACAATTGCAGGCAATGCTTGCCAGCCTCTGCCCCAGGCGCACCTCGAGGCCGGAAATTGTGGTGCTGACACCCGGCATCTACAACTCAGCGTATTTCGAGCATGCTTACCTGGCACAAGCGATGGGCTGTGAATTGGTTGCGGGGCGCGACCTGTTCGTCGATGACAACGATTGTGTCAACATGCGCACGGTTTCCGGCTGGCAGCGAGTCGATGTCATTTATCGGCGAATCGATGACGAATTTCTGGATCCCGAGGTTTTCAATCAGGATTCCATGCTCGGTGTGCCAGGCCTGCTGCGTGCCTGGAAGGCCGGCAATGTGGGCCTGGCCAATGCGCCGGGCGCGGGTGTTGCCGACGATAAGGTCGTTTACGCCTTCGTCCCCGATTTTATCCGCTTCTATTTAAACGAAGAACCGCTGATTCCCAATGTGCCCACGTACCGCTGCATGTTCGATAAGGAAAGGGAGTATGTACTGGCGAACCTGGATAAACTCGTGGTCAAGCCGGCCAATGAATCGGGTGGCTACGGTATGCTTATGGGTAAATCTGCCACCGCCGCCGAACGCGCGCATTTCGCCGATTTGATTCGAGAGAACCCGCGCAATTACATTGCCCAACCCACCCTGGGCTTATCCACTGTTCCTACCGTTATCGGTCGCAAGGTCGAGCCACGCCACGTCGACCTGCGCCCCTTTATCTTGAGCGGACGCACGACCCATGTGACGATGGGTGGGTTAACCCGGGTAGCCCTGCGCAAGGGAACCCTGATCGTCAACTCCTCGCAAGGCGGCGGCAGCAAAGACACCTGGATTGTCGACACAGAGGGCGCCTGACATGCTATCGAGCGTTGCTGAAAATATCTACTGGATGTGTCG
>JAHEGP010000175.1 GCA_024645065.1 Cellvibrionales bacterium
GGGTGCAGGCCATGGAGCGGCGCTCGCTATATGGCTCGGCATCCTGCTGGATAGCGTGCCTGAGTCTCTGGTTATCGGCGCTACTCTCACCGTCGAGGGAATCAGCCTGTCGCTGATAGCCGGCCTGTTCCTGGCGAACTATCCCGAGGCGCTATCCAGTTCCCGGGGTATGGTACAAGATAAGTACTCCCGTGTTCGCATCGTGTTGTTGTGGTCGTCCATCATGTTACTGACCGGCATTGGGGCCGCTATCGGCAAGGGCCTGGTAGACGTCGCCCCGAGCGCCGCCCTGCCATTTCTGGAAGGCCTGGCCGCCGGCGCCATGCTCACCATGATTGCCCAGACCATGTTGCCCGAGGCCTATATCAAGGGGGGCAGCATTATCGGTCTCTCTACCCTGCTGGGCTTCCTCGCCGCTATTTCCATGAAGGTGTTTTGAAGGCCTTGGTAACCAGGTGCGCCTGATGTATGTGGGTATGACCCGGGCCCGGGAGCAGTTACTGATCACCGCAAGCAAGCAAACCGTATTTACCGAACGTCTGGCGCAGATGGTGGCGTAGCAGGCCTTCAGCCCACCGGGGAGGGGCTTTGCCCCAACGAATTGAGCAGTGCCAGCACCGTGGAAAGGCGTTGTTGCGGGTCGGTCATTTCCAGTAATTGCTGCTTCACCTCGGGGTCTGTACCCAACAGGCCGGTCACAGCAAAACTGAATTGCAGTGCTGGCATATCTTGCCAGAATGCATCGTGCAATACCTTCTGCACGCCTTCCAGCTTGTGGGTCAGGGTCAGCAGGCGGTGAAGCACCTTTTCCTTGCCCAGTTGCAGCTCGGCCATTTCGGTATCGCTGTCAACAAGCTCCTCACACTCCCAGATACTGAAGGGCAGGGTTTGAATTTCGTGCTGAAGCCGCAGGCGGATGTTATGGTCGACGTTGATCAGCAGGCGACCGTCATCGAGTTGTTCCACCAGCTCGACCGGGCCGGCGGAAAACACCGCGCAGGGCTTGTAGGTTGACTGGTTGCTGCGCAGGGCCTCTTCGGTGGTTTGAGGTTTGGTATTGGCGTGCAGCACCTTCTGGGTATGGCACACTCCGAGCAGCAGATTGTTGTCGATACAGTGACGCACCATCTGGCGATAGCGCGGCTCGAATACGTGCAAGGAGCATGGCACCCACGGAAAATTCACCGAGCCGGGGATGGGAAACAAGGCCGCTTCAATCATGGGGCTGTGCATCCTCCAACGCCACGCCATCCGCCTCGGTCGTTAAACCGCATCGTCGATATGTTGCATGCGCTGGAGAAAGTTATTCAGCGCGCTTTTCGACCGGTACTCCAACTTGTAGCTGTTGTGAAAATAGATGTACAGGTCGACTTCATCGTCACTCAAATGCAGGGTATAGCCGTCGAAATCCGAGCTCGCATGGATGCCCTGCAGCCTGTGGCTGCCCTTGGCCGCCTCGCCGTGGGTGACCACCTTGTTGTAGACGCGAAAGCCCTGGCGTACATCGAATGGGTCGGTCATTTTTTCAGGTCCTGGTTTTGACTGGGATACAGTGACAGTTACGCTGGGGTGGTAAGTTTGGTTTGGCTCTTGTGGGTCGCAGTCGGCACGAGCCGGCCAGCCTCGGGGAGTGCTGTTGCAAGGCAATCGCCCGGAGTTGGGTGGGGGTGGCCTAAACCCGGCGCCAGGCGAGGCGCGTTCGAATTTGAGTTGAGGTTTATCTCCTGAGTTTGAGACGGATATCCGCAAGGCTCGCTAGCGTGCGAGCCCATGCGGCCGCCAAACCATCACCTCTCCAGAATCGCCGTAACCCCCTGTCCCCCGGCGGCACAAACCGAAATCAGACACCGACCGGAGCCCTGGGTGCTGAGCAGCTTCGCGGCATTCGCCAGGATGCGGCCGCCGGTGGCGGCGAAGGGGTGGCCGGCGGCGAGGGAGCTGCCTTTCACATTCAGCTTGTCGCGGTCGATGCTGCCCAGGGGTTGGTCAAGGCCCAGGCGTTGCTGGCAGAAGTCGGGGTCTTCCCAGGCTTTCAGGGTGCTCAGTACCTGGGAGGCGAAAGCCTCGTGGATTTCATAGAAATCGAAGTCCTGCAGGGTCAGTCCGCAGCGGGCCAGCATGCGGGGCACGGCGTAGGCCGGGGCCATCAGCAGGCCTTCCTTTTTGCCGAGGAAGTCTACCGCTGCCGCTTCTGCATCACGCAGATACGCCAGTACCGGCAACTCGCGCTGTTTGGCCCATTCTTCGGAACCCAGCAGCACTGCCGACGCGCCATCGGTGAGGGGGGTGGAGTTGGCCGCGGTCATGGTGCCGTTCTTGCCACCGAATACCGGCTTCAGGGCAGCCAGCTTTTCCGGGGTGGAATCGCCGCGCATATTGTTGTCGGCCTTCAGCCCGTGGAACGGTGACACCAGGTCATCCTGCCAGCCCTGGGAATAGGACCTGGCCAGGTTGTGGTGCGAATTCAGGGCCAGTTGGTCCTGATCTTCGCGGGTAATGCCCCACTCGGCGGCGGTAAGCGCCTGGTGCTCGCCCATCGACAAGCCGGTGCGGGGCTCGCCGTTGCGGGGCAGGTCGGGCAGATACCATTTGGTGCTCACCAACTTCAAAGCCAGGCGGGCTCTCTCGACATTGGATTTCGCCCGATTCAGGGCCATCAAGGCCTTGCGGGTATCGTCGTTAATGCCAACGGGGGCATCGGAAGTGGTGTCGACACCGCCGGCTATCGCGCAGTCGATCTGCCCAAGGGCAATCTTGTTCGCCACCAGAATCGCCGCCTCGAGGCCGGTGCCACAGGCCTGTTGCAAATCGTAGGCGGGGGTTTCTGGCGCCAGCTTGGAACCGATCACGCACTCGCGCACCAGGTTGAAGTCGCGGGCATGCTTCATCACGGCCCCGGCCGCCACTTCGCCCATGCGCTCGCCTTGCAACTGGTAGCGATCGACCAGGCCATCGATCGTTGCGGTTAACATCTCCTCGTTGGAAATACCGGCATACTTGGTGTTGGAGCGCGCGAACGGAATGCGATTGCCGCCGATAACGGCGACCTTGCGGACTTTCTTACCTGCGAGCATATAACCTCCGGGTTTCACTGGGCGCCAGACGCTGCAAAGCCAGCGTACTGCCCAGACTATACACCGGCTGGGGCCAGTGGCAAAGATTCGGCGGGAACTGCACACCCCGCAGGGTTTGCGTTACAGTAGGCCAGCGGTTTTTGGCCGGGTATTACCAGCCCGGGCCATTGATACATTGACAGAGAAGGAAAGCACACCATGAGTGACCTCTACCAGACCATCGCCAACTCCAGTGCGGGCAACCGGGTATTTTCTGCCATCAAACTGCCCATTCCCCTGCAGTTGGAACGTTACAGCGTCGGCCTCAACTCGTTTGTGGCGGGTGACGTGCTGGTGGGGGCGGCGGCCAATAGCCAGTTGATGGCGGGCGTATTGGGTGTGCTGAAAACGGCGCCCGCGGCGAGCATCCACACCCTGGTGGGTATGCCCAGCGAATCCGCTATCCAGAAGTGCTCGGTGAGCGCGGGCGTCAATGTGGCCAATTACAGCGCTTCGCGCGAGGATAAGCAGCGCTTCAAGGTGCTGCTGCTGGACGCCTCCGGTATCTCGAACACCGGTGAATTGGCGGTGTGCAAGCAGTTCTTCCAGCCGGTGATTCGCAAACTGGCGAATTGCGGTCGCATCCTGGTGCTGGGGCGTCCACCCGAGCAATGTGAACTGGACCGGCGCATTGCCCAGCGCGGCCTGGAGGGTCTGGTAAAGAGCCTTGGCAAGGAGATCGGCAACGGCGCCAGTGCCAACCTGGTGTATGTGGCTGAAGGCGCAGAACATCAGTTGCACTCCACACTGCAGTTTTTCCTGTCGCCCAAATCCGCCTACGTGAGTGGCCAGGTGGTGCGGGTGGGCGCGGCCGATTTTGATGTCGCACCCTGTGACTGGGAGAAGCCGCTGGCCGGGAAGCTGGCGCTGGTCACCGGGGCGGCCCAGGGTATTGGCATGGCAATTGCCGAGACCCTGGCGCGGGATGGCGCCACAGTGATGGTGCTGGATATTCCACCCATGGCCGATAAGCTGGCGAAGCTTGCCGCGCGTCTGGACGGCGTCGCGCTCGAGGTCGATATCACCGCTGCCGATGCGCCGGCTATGATATCCAGCGCGGCGCAAGTACAGGGCGGGCTGGATATCATCGTGCACAATGCCGGCATCACCCGGGATAAAACCATGGCGGGCATGAAAGATGATTTCTGGAACAAGGTGATCGACGTCAATATCAGCAGCGAGGAACGGATCAACGCCCGGCTGCTGGACGACGGCAGCCTGAAAGAAAATGGGCGCATTGTCTGCGTCAGCTCCATTTCCGGTATTGCCGGCAATATGGGCCAGACCAATTACGCCACCTCCAAGGCCTGCGTCATTGGCATGGTGCAGGGGATGGCGCCTGAGCTTGCAAGGAAAAACATTACCATCAACGCCGTGGCGCCCGGCTTTATCGAAACCCAAATGACCGATGCCATTCCCTTTGCCATTCGCGAGGCCGGTCGCCGGATGAACTCGATGAAGCAGGGCGGGCAGCCGGTGGACGTGGCAGAGGCGATTGGCTACTTCGCCTCGCCGGCATCCCAGGGTGTTACGGGGAACGTGATGCGGGTGTGCGGGCAGAGCTTGCTGGGGGCTTGAGGGAGCGTTAACGCAAGCTTGAATGAATGCCAAAGGGCTCGCTGGCTCTTGGAGCAGTTAAATGCAAAGGAGGATCATGGCCACATTGGCGGTGATTGCTCCGAACTCAAGGGCGTAGAGATGAAGGTACGCACCGTACCGGATACCTCGCTGGCCAGCAGCCGAAGCGGCGATACAATCTATACCCCACCAGTGGGGGAGGCATTACTGCGAGACAAGCTGGCGAACTGGGAGCGCTTTGTGAATGAAAACCAGGAGCTGGACCCGCTGGTACGCATGGCAGTGATGCATTATCAGTTGCAAGCCATCCATCCCTTTACCGACGGCAACGGGCGAACCGGACGCATCCTGAACACCTTGTATTTAACCCAGCAAGACTTGCTTACCCTGCCTATTCTTTACCTGAGCCGGTACATCATCGCGCATAAAGACCAGTACTATGCCGGACCACTCGTAGTCACCCGGGAAGCCGCCTGGGAGCAATGGCTGTTGTATATGCTGCGTGCAGTACAAACCACAGCACAATGGACCATGAATAAAGTTCACACGATTCGGGACCTGTCTGAACATACCGCCGATTATGTCAAACGCGCGCTACCGAAAATCTATAGCCGGGGACTTATCGACGTTATTTTCCAGCAGCCTTACTGCCGTATTGGCAACCTGGTTGATGCAGATGTTGCAAAACGCCAAACCGCATCTGAATACCTGAAAAAGCTGGCGCTAGCCGATGTGCTTATTGAACAGAAATCCGGCCGGGATCTGGTGTTTGTTCATACCGGTTGTTGCAGGTACTGCGGGAAGAGAGCAATAGGTTTGTGCCCTACCCGCAAAGTGATGCTGCTTAGGTTGATGACGTGGCGGAAAAGGCTAGGGGCCGCTGTGTAGTGGCCCAATAAATCTAGTCGCCAACTAAGGTTGTTACTCTTATCAATCGCCAGCAGTCCACAATTCGACGTCAATCTTGCATCTGCCTGATTCGCTTAACAGCCTGAGGCCAAGGTAACCTGCGACCTGCAGCTTTCATTTTGGCGTATGCTTCAAGTGCCTGGTTGGTATTGATGACACCTTGCTGAACTAATTCCTCAACAAGCCAAAGTGTGCCGCGCACGTCGATCAACTCAGCTTGGGCCGCATCACGAAGATCCTTATCGCCGGAAAGCAAAGGGCAACTCTCTTGCTGCGCCAGCAACAAAGCGAATACATCGGTTGTGCTCGGCTTAGCATACTTTGCTTTTATTGCGGATACTCGGGAAAGGGATTTCGCAGAAAGCTCCCTCAAACTTAACCCCAGTTCACAAAGGTGCGAATGCTGATCCTCCAGCTCTTCGTAATACAAAACATCCGGCACGCAGAACTCGTAGGGCAGCTTGAAAAAGAGGGTGACGAGGCCACCTTCTTCTATATCAATTAAAATATTCGCATCACTGATTAACAGCTGCACCCGACGCCTCCAGCTTCCGTGCCTGGTGGAAATGCATTAACGGCATAGCCATCAATTCAGCCGCCTTTGACTCGCCAACAATCCCTTCACCCAGCGATCGGTAAACAAGCTGCTCAAATAACTGAGTCTCTTCGTGAGGATAGGCGTCGCCAGGCTCCTGCTTGCGCCAACCGTTTTTCGAAAAAATCATAAACATGCGCTGGCGCAATTTATCACTGATAATGCCGACGTCAGTAGCCCGATAAAGGCAACTCTGCATGCTCAGGCCAAATTCATGCTTGAGTAAATACAGCTCTCGTGGCTCTAGATTGTGTCGAGAACTACCAAGATGATTACGCAGACTCGCAGCAGGCAACAGAAACGCCGATGCAAAACGGTGGCAAGCTCGCTCTTCATCCAGGTCGTCAGCCAATCGGTCGTGCAACATCAAATGACCTAACTCATGCGCCATAGTAAATCGCTGACGATCCCCCGGCCATTCTTTGGATACGACAATGACAGGCTTACCTGCCACTGTGGCTTGCAATCCATCGAAGTGGGCACCCACCTCAACTTCCGTCACAATCACTAAAATGCCGTGCGACTCCAAAGCATCGATTAAGTCAGGAATAGGGTTTAAACCCAAATCCCAAGCGCTACGCAATACCTCGGCGACAGCCTCTATTTCGTCGTAACGATTGATTCGCTCGGGCAGCCCATTTGGCTGCTCAAACTGGGGAACAGGGAATTCTGG
>JAHEGP010000176.1 GCA_024645065.1 Cellvibrionales bacterium
GAAAGCCTGCTGGAAAAAAACGGCCACTACCTCAGCGCCATGCTCCACTACGGCGGGGAGTGGTACTGGGGAATCGACCGACTCGAGCATCTCGAACGCCGGCTGAACAGCATGGGGCTCAATCGGTCTGGCGATACCGTGGTAAGGTTCAACCGTGGGTATCGCGAATTTTGTCGGCAGTCGCCCGGCAGCAATCCTCGCGCCTGCGCCAGCGGAACGGATTGCAACACCCTGCAGATGTACTGGTCGATTCGGAGCCCCTATTCCTATCTTGGCCTGCTCAGGGCCCGCCAACTGGCGGAGCACTATCAGCTGCAGCTGCAAGTGAAGCCGGTGTTGCCAATGGTCATGCGACGGATGCAGGTGCCACGCGCCAAGGGGCTGTACATTCTGCGGGATGCCCGGCGCGAGGCTGACAAGTATGGCATCGACTTCGGCCTGGTTGCCGATCCCCTCGGTGCCGGGGTCGAACGTTGCTATGCCCTGTTCGCGTTCGCCCAGAGCCAGCACAGGGAGCTAGACTACCTCGAGAGCTACGCCCGGGGGGTATGGGCAGAAGGCGTTCACTCGGATACCGATGCCGGTCTGCAATTATTGGTCGAGCGAGCGGGACTGGATTGGGATCGGGCCCGGGAGCATCTGGAGACCGACGACTGGCGCTTGTGGGCCCAGCAAAACCTCACCGATTTATATGCCGAGGATCTCTGGGGTGTCCCAAGTATGGTGTATGCGGGCAAGCGGTTCTTTGGCCAGGACCGCATCGACGCCATCGAGCGCCTGGTTCTGGCTCAAGCCGCACGGGCTATGTTGCGTCAGGGCCCCGGCTAATCAGTAGCTGCCGGGCTGTACCATATCGGTGAACCCCAGGCTCGCTCCTGTATGACCGCGGCGACCTCCTGCATCAATGGCAGATCGTTGCGCACTGCTTCATAGGTGCTCCAGCGGGGCGTCGGTATCTCGAGTACGCGGGAGTAATAAAACGCCGCTTGCGACGGATCGAACCCGGGGTCGGTCCAACTCCCAAGCAAGGTTGCAGCGCCACTGCTGTTACTGTAAGTGGCGGTTGTCAGGTTGACCGTACTGGCGACAGGGGGCAGCTTGCCATCGGCATCCACCTTGCGTTTGCCCGACCAGGCCACATTGTAAATTTTTTCGTGGGTAACACCCTCGCCGTCGACCCAGCCCTTGATGATCTGGACACGATCGAGGTTGGCGCCCATGGGGTCTTTCTCGGCGTACACGGTGAAGGTGGGCGGGGTCTCGCCAGCCGGCAGGTCTCCGCCCATGGCAACGCCACTGGCATAGCCCTGCTCGACCATAGCTACCGGGTCGGCCGGTGCGGACAAGTCAGCTCCGGCGAACATGCGCACTTTTATCCGGGGCCCGGAAGTGGCGAAGGTTTCGCGCCGCTTCATTGCGTCCCAGATACTGGCCCGGGTGTTTTCTTCCGCCCAGACGCCGGCAATGGAGCCGATCGACAGGTCGGGGCCGTCTATCCAGCCGCCAACCCCGGCCTTGCGACGACGCTCCACCGTACCGTCCTCCGGCCCGTGGCCGCCGATGAAATCATCTTCTGCAACATCCGCCGCCAGGCCGTTGTGACTGTCTGTGCCACCAATAAAGCCCAGTTTGTAGGGGTTCATGCCCAGCCTTTGTTGCTCGGCAAGACCCAGTTTCAGACCCTCGCGAACGAAATCGCGCTTGCTGAAATAGCGGTTGGAATTCTTCTGGATCGAGTTGCCGTTCTCGAAATCGGCAAACTCGTCGGCGCTCCAGAATGCGCGGTGGACTTCCGAGTTACCCTTGATCTGCATCATCTCGATCAGCGGTTCCCACCTGGCGCGGGTCTTCGCATAGTCGCTATCCAGGGGTTTGCCGAAACTGTTGACCTCCGGAAACATCAAACCCTTGGACGCATTGGAATTGTGGGGAATGGCAAGCACGGTCGAGCCGGCGGCTTGCGCTTTTTCCAGCCAGTTCCACAGCTCTTCCACCTTGTTGGTCTTGAAGCTGTCCAGGGGTAGCTTCGGCACCACATTGTCACGGAAGATCACATTGCGATGCATATTGCCGCCAGCCGGTGCCGCCGACCATTCAAAGCCGATCAACGCGGTAAAATTGCCCGGGTCGTTGTGTTCTTCCGCGGCATCGATAATGACCTGCCAGCCGGACTCGGTAGTTTTCGGGCCCTGGTAAAAAGGCGGGTGTTGCGGGTTTGCGCCCCGGGTATTCGACACCACGTACTGGTAAAACCACTGTTGTTTATCCTTCAGACTTTGCAGGTTGCGCAGTGTGTGCAAGGTCTCCTCCCGATAACCGGGAGCCTGGGGATAGATCGCGGAATACATTTCCCCGAGATACTCGGCATGGTCGCTCACCGCCGCAAAATCCAGGGGCCGATCCAACTGTTTGTGGCGGCCGTTGACCAGTACCGAATGGCCTTTGGCGAAGCGATAGCTGTCCGAGGGCATCAACCGGGTACCGCCGATGTAGGCGTCGAGGGAAAGCGCCGTGTGCATGTGGGTTTCGCCGAAGTAGGCGTTGCGCAGGGGGTTGGGTTCAGCGCTTGCAAGCCCGGCGCCGGCAACCACGGCCAGAGCAAAAAGGCTGCGCTTGAACACTGCGCCACGTGATTTGAAGCTTGTCATAACTTCGCTCCTTGCGTTCTTATCATTGCCTGCAGCCGCCGCGCCCCTTCACAACGATACCCGGAGCGCTTGTTAATCAGGGCTCTGCCTAATCGACCGGGCCATTTTAAACAGGAATGTAAACTAATCCCAAGACACATGCAAAACAGCGGCTGACCACACCCGGGAGGCTCCGAGCCGCCTGCCGATACCGCGGTATCGGCAGTGTCCCAAGCGCGAATCACCGCGCCCGAATACATTCCGGCCGCGCTGACTAGTCCTGGTAGAAGCCCTGAAAGCGCTTGTGGATAATGCTATCTGCCTCGGCCATGATTCGATCGACCAGTTCCTTGACCGTGGGAATATCGTTGATCAGGCCGGCAACCATGCCGCAGGACCAGGCCCCCGCATCCATGTCGCCGTCCATCATGATTTTGGGATAAACGCCCGCGACTTCCTCGATGATGTCCTCAAACTTAAGGTCGGCACCAAGCGCAGCCTCTTTTGCAAGCAGTCGCTCGACGGCCGGGTTATTCATAACTCGCTCGGTGTTGCGCAGGGGCCTCATCACCAGCCGCGTGTCCAGTTCACTCGCAGCAACGATGGCTTGCTTGACGTTCTCATGGACCGGCGCTTCCCGGGTCGCGATAAAGCGAGTGCCCATATTCATCCCATCGGCCCCCATCGCCAGTGACGCGACCAGGCTGCGGCCATCGGCCATGCCCCCGGAGGAAACAAAGGGTATAGTCAGTTCGTCCGCCGCTCGGGGCAGCAGGATGAAGTTGGGCACGTCATCCTCCCCGGGATGACCGCCGCATTCGAAGCCGTCCACCGATACCGCATGGCATCCGATAGTCTGTGCCTTGAGCGCATGGCGCACGGACGTGCACTTGTGGATCACCTTGATTCCCGCCTCGTTGAGCATGGGCATCCATTGGGCGGGGTTGTTGCCCGCGGTTTCCACCACCTTCACGCCACCATCGATGATGACCTGGATCAGGCCGGGATAATCGGGGGGCGTGAGCGTGGGCAGGAAAGTCAGGTTGACCCCAAAGGGCTTCTCGGTCATGGCATTGCAGCGCGCGATCTCGTTGGCGAGCTTGTCGGGTGTTCCCTGGGTCAGACCGGTGATAATGCCCAGACCGCCGGCATTGGATACTGCTGCCGCGAGCTCCGCGAAGCCGACGTAATGCATGCCCCCCTGGATGATGGGATGTTCAATTCCAAGTAATTCGGTGATCCGAGTTTTCATACCCTGGCCTCTTTTTCGGTATGGATGATAATCTTTGGTGGTCTGGGGATAAGCCTCTGCTGACACTGATCCGCGTGGTTATTGCCCCCGTAACCGGTTCTGACTGTGTCCCTGCGCCGGCATGATAGCACTTGTATTCAGGTTAACGTAGGGCGTGTCCTCGGCCCCGACCGACCTGCCTCATGCCGCATCATTGGCCACCGGGCCCCGGACACAACGCCGACCCGTGGCGGCGATTTTGCAGCAAGCTGGCGCTGTGGTAGGGTCTGCGAACACAGGGGACGACTGACAACTTTACGGGAGAACAGCACATGGCACTACAACGAGCGGTGTTGGCCGGCGGGTGCTTCTGGGGCATGCAGGACTTGATCCGCAAGCTGCCGGGTGTGGAGAGCACCCGGGTGGGATATACCGGCGGTGATGTGCCCAATGCCACCTGCCGGAATCATGGCACCCATGCCGAGGGCATCGAGATTCTGTTTGATCCCGCTGTGATCAGTTATCGCCGGTTGCTGGAATTCTTCTTCCAGATTCATGATCCGACAACGCCCATGCGCCAGGGCAATGATCGCGGCCCCTCCTATCGTTCGGCGATTTACTATGCCGATGAAGCCCAGAAAAATGAAGCGCTGAATACCATTGCTGACGTCGATGCCTCGGGACTCTGGCCCGGCAAGGTCGTTACCGAGATTGAACCAGCGGGAGACTTTTGGCAAGCGGAACCGGAACACCAGGATTACCTGAAGCGCATTCCCCACGGGTACACCTGCCACTTCATCCGCCCCCATTGGGTTCTGCCTGCCCGACAAACCGGGCAATAGCATCGCACTCCCCTCGCGGGCCTTTGGCTCGGCTTGCACGCTTGAAAGCGCCGACGGCTTTGCGCCGGCGCCAGGCCAGCCCGCTGCCATCGCGGGGGTGGTTTAGCCAGGCTCGTTGCCATGGTTCCCGGCAAGGGCCTGGCGACATGATTTATCATTTCACAAGTCAGCGTAACTCAGTACTATACCGTTGCTATAAAAATAATCAGGCTACAGCGTTATGCCTTTGGGGATAGGTGCCGCTTTCCTGCCCTACCGGCTTTTGGCGTCACGGCTCCCTAACAATAATTTTCGCGCTCACGGGGTTCCCCATGCAAAACCGCTCCAAACAAATAAAAACCGTCAAGCGATCAATGGCCAAGGTCATGTCCTACCCCGAGTGGCTGGACCTGGCCGAACAACTCGACCGGTTGGAAGGTCACGACCGCTGGCGTGAGCAGGATGATTCGCCGCTGTACCACTTCGAGCTGATTCGCAATCATTGCGGCAACCTGCGCAAGTACCGGTCCGAGGGCAACTTGCCCAAGCTACTCAAAACGCTGGAGGAAAGCACCTACCGCCACCTGGCTGAAATTAGCGCGCCGGAGCTATACCAGCGGGCTCATGCGGGCACCAAGCATCTCATCGTGGAGTTTCTCGAGGAGGTGGAAGCCTCGATGCACTACATCTGTGACAACGATTTTCCCGGTTTGAGCACAAGCGAGAAACTGGAAGACTTCGAGCATGCGGCGAAAGTCTATGGACGAACCGCCCTGTTCATGAGCGGAGGCGGGGCTTTTGGCATCTATAACCTCGGGGTCATCAAAGCCCTGCTTGAAGAGGACATACTGCCACGGGTCATCTCCGGCTCCAGCATGGGCTCCTTTGTCGCCGTCGTTATCGGCAGCCGCAGCCGCAAGGAACTGGTTGAACTGTTTGACAACCTCGAGGATATTCATACCACGGCGCTGCAAATGGTGAGCCCCCTGCGGATGATCAAAGACCGGGTCGTACTGGACTCGGATCAGCTGTTCGAATCCATACAGGCGAATGTCGGCACGATCACGTTCAAGGAAGCCTATGAAAAATCCGGGCTGGCTATCAATATTTCAGTGTCGCCCACACGCTCCCGGCAAAAGCCGCGTTTGCTGAATCACCTGACGACCCCGAATGTACTGCTGGCGCAATCTTCGCTGGCATCCTGTGCGATCCCCGGCCTGTTTCCACCGGTAACCTTGAAGTGCGTTGACGAAAACGGCGCCATCGTGCCGTATATGCAGAGCGAGCTATGGGCCGATGGATCGGTATATGGTGATATCCCGCTGCTGCGGATGACCCGATTGCACAATATCAATAAAACCATTGTCAGCCAATCGAACCCCCACGTCATACCATTTATAGCGATGCAAAAGCGGGCCAACCTGCCCGCCTATACCCGTAAAGCCATTTTTCGTTCATTAAAGGCGCAATCGGCAATAGCGCTCGACTTTGCCCGCGATAACATTGCCTTCGGACCGGCGCGATCGGTGCTCGACAAAGCCCATGCCGTCACCGCCCAGGACTACCATGGCGACATCAACATTCACCTCTCACCCAGCCCGAAGATCTACAGAAATATTCTCAGCAATCCCGACCTCGAGGCCCTGGACAATTATATCCTGATGGGTAAACGGGCCACCTGGCCGCAAATCGCCTTCATCCGGGACCTGACCCGGATTTGCCGGGCGTTTGAGCAATGTATTAACAAACTCAAAGCGACCACGGGGACAGTGAACAACTCATAACGTATGCCCTGTTGACCACCTGCAAAACGTGGGGCCCTCGACCGAGTTTTCGGGTGCCTGATCGTTTTGGAAAGTTTTCTCATTGAGAGATTTTTACCGGAAAGTGACGGTAATTTACCTTTTGCAAGAACGGTTCTGCGAGATGATGACAGTGAGGACAGGAGCATGGGACTCTGGGTGGGCGTGATTACGATCGTTCGTTACACCAAGCTGCAATGCTTTTGTTCGGCGACATCTTCGACAGAGGCAAATACAGATGGAAGCACTGAATTTTCAGCACTGGCAGAATTTGTTCGAAGCAATGCCTGCCAGCCAGATACTGACCTTATTGGCGCTGCCAATAGTTCTCACGCTGGCTGCACTTGAGTGGTACCGTTTCCGGC
>JAHEGP010000177.1 GCA_024645065.1 Cellvibrionales bacterium
ATGCCGGGCGCTGAAATTACCGAAGAGGTCGACAAAAATAACTACAAGGGCAAGGTGAAAATGAAAATCGGGCCCGCACTGATGGCCTTCCAGGGCGACATAGTGGTCAACGGCGTCGATGCGCAGAAGCGGGAAATAAGACTGGTGGGCAAGGGCCAGGATACCAAGGGCACCTCGTCTGCCTCCATGGATCTCACCGCCTGGATCATCGACACCGAACCCGGAAAAAGCGCCCTGAAGGGAAGTGCCGCGGTAAAGATGACCGGCAAGGCTGCCAGCATGGGCGGGCGTATGATGACCCAGGTCGCGGACCAGATCCTGAATCAGTTCGGGGCAAATTTTGCCGACCACGTCGCCGCCATGGGTGAAGGCCAGCAGGCGGAGGAAGCGCGCGAACACATCGCCGAGCAGCCCCGGGAAATCAACGGCCTGAAATTCGCCTGGTCGGTATTCATTAGCTGGCTGAAGAGCCTTTTTGGTCGCAAGTGAATCCGGCTTGTGTCCGAATGCCCTGTTGAAAGGACCGCGAAAGATGGGGGGAGAGGATCGAGTCACCGCACTCCAGTCCAGGCTGGCCGAGGCCGGTTACATTGCCGAGCGAAGCCTGAGCGCCAGCCTGCTGCTGTTTACCGAAATGCAACGGCCGTTGCTGCTGGAAGGCGATGCCGGCGTCGGTAAAACCGAAATCGCCCATGTTGTCGCTCGAATTTTCGACTGCTCCCTGATTCGCCTGCAGTGTTACGAGGGGCTGGATGTCAACTCGGCAGTCTACGAGTGGAATTATCAGCACCAGTTACTTTCCATCAAATTGCTGGAGCGCGACCACGGTCTGGACAGCGAAGCCGAGCAGGCCATCTTCAGTAAACGTTTCCTGCTGGAGCGACCCTTGCTTGCCGCCATTACCCAACCGCGAAGCCCGGTTCTGTTGATCGATGAAATCGATCGGGCCGACGAAGAGTTCGAAGCCTACCTGCTGGAATTACTGTCGGATTTCCAGGTAAGCATTCCCGAACTTGGAACCATCAGCGCGACCAGTAAACCCTATGTTGTGATCACCTCCAATGGCACCCGGGAGCTGAGCGACGCACTGCGCCGGCGCTGCTTCTATCACTATGTCGACTATCCCGAATTCGACAAGGAACTGCGCATTGTCAACGCCCGCCTGCCAGAGATTGGCCCGCAGCTGGCGCGCCAGGTCGTTGCCTTCGTGCAGGACCTGCGAAAGCTGGATCTGCGAAAAAAGCCCGGGGTGGCCGAAACCCTGGATTGGGCCGCAGCCCTGTTCAAGCTGGGCATCAACAGCCTGGACACTGAGCCGCAGTTACTGCTCGACACCCTGGTGTGTTTGCTGAAGACGCGGGAGGACAGCGCCCGGCTGGAACCCTTTGAAATTGAGCGCCTGGTGGCGCGGGCCTTGTGAACACGGGTGCCCTGACAACGCTGGAGCAACCACACCTGGCAAGCTTTTTACAGACCCGGCTGGTGGAGTTCGTGCGCCTGGCTCGCAGCAATAATTACAGGGTCGGCGTCGCCGAGGAACTGGACGCTCAGAAGGTCGCTCTCAACTGTGGGCTGGATGACAGCGCTCGACTGCGCTGGGGCTTGCGCGCCCTGCTGTGTTCCGACCAGGACGACTGGGAGCGATTCGACGAACTCTATGACGCGTATTGGTACCCGACCAATGTCAAAAGCCGATACAGTGCAGGAGCGGGCGGGCGCTTGAAAAAGCGGCCCGAGGCCAGTCCCTCGAGCGAAGCCTCTCGCCAGGAGGCACCGCGTCACAGCGATGCCGATAGCCAATGCAGTGAGGATTCGGACGAAACCCTGGAAGGTGACGGCAGCCGCGAGGGTGCCAGTTTCGCAGCCACGCTGGCGAAGATGGATTTCCAGGCCCTGACCGACCCGGATCAAATGCGGGCCGTTGAGGCACTGGTCGACCGACTGGCAAGACAAATGCGCAAGCGGGCCATACGCCGGCAACGCATCAGCAAGACCGGCCATCAAATACAGCTTCGAAAAACCCTGCGGGACAGTATTCGCTTCGGCGGCACACCGCTCGTGTTGCATTACCGGCAGCGCATCAAACGCCAGCCCCGACTGGTCCTGATCGTGGATGTCAGCCGGTCGATGTCGATGTACAGCTTTTTCTTCCTTCGCTTCGCCCGGGCGCTGGTCTCTGTTTTTCGTGACGTGTCAGTTTTTGCTTACCATACCCAGCTGCTTCCTATCACCGAAGCGTTGCGACAAACCGATTTGATCCGCGTTCGCAACAGTCTTGCGATGGCCTCCCAGGGCTGGTCTGGCGGTACCCGCATTGGCGAGAGCCTCGCAACTTTCAACAACAAGTATGCTCAAATTCTCAACAGTCGCAGTGTTGTGGTCATTGTCAGCGATGGCCTGGATACCGGAGAGCCCGACTATCTGGCCGCGCAGCTCGAGCGGATCAAGCCGCGCTGTCGCAAGTTGGTATGGCTAAACCCGTTGCTGGGTCGCAATGGCTACGAGCCTGTCAGCCAGGGCATGCAGGCGGCGCTGCCGTGGCTGGACCTGTTCGCACCGGCGCACAACCTGAGCAGCCTGCAGGCCCTGGAGCCCGCTCTCACCAGGCTATGAAATACCGAGGTTAGTGATCATGCTCAATGACAGCAGGCTCAACGAAAAGGCGATTCAGCTTGACGCCGAACACATTCCCTATGTCCTGGCGACTGTTGTAGGCTGTAAAGCACCCACCTCGGCAAAACCTGGCTACAAGGCATTGGTCACCGCAGCCGGGGATATTTACGGCTGGATCGGTGGCGGTTGCGTGCAGCCTGCGGTAGTAAAAGCCGCCAGCCAGGCCCTGCGCGATGGCCGACCACAGCTCATTCGCGTGAGCCCGACACAAGATGCGAACCCCCGGGACGAGGTGGTGGGGTTCAAGTCTGCCTGTTTCAGTGGCGGTACAGTAGATATTTTTATCGAACCGGTGTTGTCTCGACCGTCATTGTTGTTGCTGGGTTCCTCCGAGGTAGCCCGGTCGCTGGCCACCCTCGCCCACTTTGCGGGCTTCAAGGTAACGGTTGCCTCGCCGGCAGCAGACGAGACCGGCTTTCCCCGGGCCGACCAGGTCATCAAAAGTTTCGCTATCGCCAATGCTGCATTCTCACAGCCACCGCTGGTTGTAGTGGCAACCCAGGGCAAAGGTGACCAGGCGGCCCTGCTGGCAGCGCTTGGTGTTGACACTTATCACCGCGCCTTTATTGCCAGTAAACGCAAAGCGGACAAGCTGAAGCAGTTAATGAAGGATAAAGGTCACGACCCCCAGGTCGTCGACGCCATTGTCGCACCGGCAGGTTTGGATATTGGCGCCAGGTCTCCCGAAGAAATCGCGGTTTCGGTACTGGCCGGGTTGATTGCGGCCCGACACCAACAACCGGTAGCACCGCTTGGTCGGGGCGCTGTCGCGGCAAGCGATTCCCCTGGCGCTGGACCCGGTACAGCGGCAACGACTGCCGGCAGCGACGTTGCGGTGGATACCGGCTGCTGCGGGAGTCACAAGAGCGCATGACCCCGCCCGGCAAACAAGGCCTGTCTGCAGTGCTGCTGGCGGCGGGTGAGTCGCACCGGATGGGCAATGTCAACAAACTATCCCTGCCCATTGGGGGCACTCCCCTGCTACGCCGCAGTGCCAGGATCCTTGCCCGATCAGGGCTGGTGGAACTGGTGGTTGTCGTGGGATATCAACAGGAAGTCGCCCGGCAGCTTCTGCAGGGATTACCTGCCCGAATTGTATACAACGACGATTTTGGCGCTGGCCAGATGACTTCTGTCTGTTGCGGCCTCCGTGCCCTGCAAAAACCCTGTGCGGGCATAATGATCTGCCTGTCCGACCAGCCCTTACTCGAGGTCGCAGATTTCAAAACCCTCATCGCAGGATTTGCAAGTTGTCAGACCTCGATAATGGTTCCAGTCTACCAGGGCCAGCGTGGCAATCCAGTGGTGCTGGACTACCATCACCGCGAGGCAATTCTGGCAGGTCGAGAAAATCCGGGCTGCCGACGCCTGATAGAAAAACACCCTGAACTGGTGACCACTCTGGAGATGCCCAATGACCACGTACTCATCGACCTGGATACCCCCGAGGCCTATGCCGCCGTAGAGCAACGCCTCTGCGGCGAGCGTGCCTGGCGCGCGGACATCTCACTAAACGGATAAGGTGGCACATGGCAAAAGATATCTTTGACGTAATCCGGGACCTGCAGGGCAGTGCAGCGCCCTTCGCCATCGCAACCGTGGTGGAGACCCGGGGCTCAGTGTCCGCTAAAACATCATCCAAAGCGGTCATCGATAGCGAGGGACGGGTTGTGGCCGGCTGGGTTGGCGGCGGTTGCGCAGAATCCAGCACTTGCGAGCAGGCGCTGGCCTGCATCCGGGACAATAAAGCCGCCATGCTCGACATCGACCTGGATGACGAGATACTCGGGGCGGGCATGCCCTGTGGAGGCAGTATGCGCGTGTATGTCGAGCCGGTGTTGCCCAAACCGGGGCTATGGATTTTGGGTCATGGCCGCGTCGCCGAAAGCCTGTGCATCATCGGCGACCTGGTGGGTCTGCGGGTTATCGTTAATGACCCCGCGGTTGAATGGGAAAAATACCCCCAGGCCAGCCGCCTGATTACCGACGACCTGGACTATGCGCTGTTGCAACCGGAGCCCGATGACTACGTTGTCATCGCCACGCAACACAAGGGAGATCATGAATCGCTCAGCCGTGCTCTCGCCTCCCGCGCCAAATACATCGCCCTGATCGCGAGTCGAAAACGATCGCGCCTGGTCCTCGACTACCTGCAGGAGCAGGGCTTCTCTGAGCAGGACATCCAGCGGGTAGTGACCCCCTCCGGGCTCGACCTTGCCCCGGGATCAGCGGAAGAAATCGCGCTTTGCATCATCAGCGAAATCGTCATGCTGCGCCGTGGCGGCAGCGGCAGACTAATGCGTGACCGGCTGCTGGAGGGGGTTGATACCAACGCAAAGCTGGCGTCAATTATAAGGGACTGAACGATGCCGGTAACGCTGCGCCCCACTATTGAGCCCGAACCCGTCAACCCGGCACTGCTGAGGCGCGATTTCCCGATATTTGAAGATGCAAACCGGGACCAACCGTTGCGTTATCTCGACAACGCGGCTACAACCCATAAACCCCGGGCGGTTATCGACGCTTTGACCCGAAGCTACGCAGAATGCTACGGCCCCATTCATCGAGGACTTTACCCCCTGGCAGAACAGGCTACCAGCAACTACGAATCCGCCCGCCGGACCCTGCAACACTTCATCGGCGCCGCCTCGCCCGACCAGCTGGTATTTACCCGGTCCACCACCGAGGCCATCAACATGGTCGCAAACGGGTGGCTGCTGCCGCGCCTGCAGGCTGGCGATATAGTTTGGGTGAGCCGTATGGAGCATCATTCAAACTATCTACCCTGGCAACGCGCCTGCCAGCAACAGGGAGCTGAGCTCAGGATTATTGAACTGGCCGAAGACGGCCAGCTGGACCTGGATGGCGCAAATGGGCTGTTTTCCGAGCGCAGCAAACTCATCGCCATAAGCCAGGTATCCAATGTGCTCGGAGTGGAAAACCCGGTCGCGGCACTGTGTGCGACGGCAAGGCAGCATGGCATTCCGGTACTAGTGGATGCAGCCCAGTCGGTGTCACACATTGAACTCGATGTTGCCGACATGGGCTGCGATTTTCTCGCCTTTTCCGCACACAAGATGTTCGGACCGACGGGCATCGGCCTGCTTTATGCCAAGGCGGAGCGCCTGGCGGAGATGGCACCGTTTCAGGTGGGGGGTGGCATGGTCGACATTGTCGGGATCGGCACCGCGCCAAGCCAGTGGACTGGAATTCCCTCGCGCTTCGAAGCAGGCTCACCCGATATGCCCGCTGCCGTCGGCTTTGCGGCAGCGGCGGAATACCTTATCGGCCTCGGCATTGGCGGTGTGCGCAAGCATATCGCCGCACTGACGCGCCTGGCTGCGGAGCGTTTACTCACCATAGACGGTGTCGCTCTACTTCCCCATGCTGAGCTCCCCTCCTCCGGTATCGTGTCCTTTACCCATCGCGACCTGCATCCCCATGACATTGCGCAGATAGCAGGAGAGTCGGGCGTCGCCATTCGTGCCGGACATCATTGCGCGCAACCCTTGCTGAATCACCTGGGTCTTGCAGCCACTGCCCGCGCAAGTTTTTCGGTGTACAACGACGAAGCAGATATTGCAGCCCTGGTCGCAGCCATTCGCAGAGCTGAAAGGGTTTTCCGTCGATGAGCAACCAGGCTCTATACAAGGCAACGCTGCTGGAGCATTACCGTCACCCAAGGAATCGCTGTGAAGGGCCCATGCACGATGCGGATGCCGTGGAGCGTGGCGCCAATCCCAGGTGTGGCGACGAGGTCGAGATCGGCATCTTCCTGAAGGGTCAAACCATCGAGGCGATACAATTCCGCGGCCGCGGTTGCGCCATTTGCATCGCGTCGGCGTCGATGATGACCCAGGCCATTAGCGGTTCGAGTACGGCCGACGCGCGGGGCCTGTGCCAGCTAATGGGCGCCTGGTTTGGCGCCGTCGAGTCGACGGCGGATACCGGCCTGCCCGAGGAATTGCAGGCGCTCGCGGCAGTGCGCGATCACCCGGCGCGGCAACAATGCGTCCTGTTGTCCTGGGAGGCCCTTGCCGCGGCGCTGGAAAAAGCAA
>JAHEGP010000178.1 GCA_024645065.1 Cellvibrionales bacterium
TTCAGTGTTTCCCTTTTTAAAAGCTGACAACTGTCATCCAGCATAGGCCAGCTTGTGTCTGAGAGCGATCAGCTTGCCGTAAAATATGCACTGAATCCGGCGAGCAGGCAGTTGAAGGTTGCAGTTGAAGGTTGCAGTTGAAGTTTAATAATGCCTGCACCTTGATTCGAGTGACAGCAGCACACCCTGACATGTTGCCAGGATGGTTCTATATTGCGATGCGACTGACTGGCACAACATATTCAGGACTTCAATTTTTGCAATATGTCTACCGGCACAGGAAATACCAGGGTGGAGCTTTTGTCGCCAGCGATTTCCACCAGGGTTTGCAGGTATCGCAGCTGGATGGCCTGGTCCTGCGCCGACAGCACTTTGGCCGCCTCTGCCAGCTTTTGGGCCGCCTCAGCCTCTCCCATGGCATGAATCACCTTGGCGCGCCGTTCGCGCTCGGCTTCCGCCTGCTTGGCTAGCGCCCGGACCATACTCTCATTGAGATCAACATGCTTGATCTCGACATTGGCAACTTTTATACCCCAGGCGGCGGTTTGCTTGTCGAGGATCTTTTGCACATCGGCGTTGAGCTGCTCTCTCTCCGCCAGCATATCATCCAGCTCGTGTTGGCCCAGCACCGAGCGCAGCGTGGTCTGGGATAGCTGGCTGGTTGCCTCAAGATAATTCTCCACCTGGATGATGGCCCGCTCCGGGTCGATCACCCGAAAATAGATCACCGCGTTGACCTGGACCGACACGTTGTCCCGCGAGATGACATCCTGGGTCGGCACGTCCATTACCACGGTGCGCAGGTCGACACGAACCATTTGTTGCAAAACCGGGATAACAAGAATAAGCCCCGGCCCCTTGACCCGGTAAAAGCGCCCCAACATAAAAATAACGCCACGTTCATATTCACGCAGGATACGCAGCGCAGACGTGAGAAAGGCGAGCAACAAAAACACGACAATGATCGCGAAATAATTCACTCCCAACATTACCCTGTACCTCCCGATTCCCGGCTGACCTGCAAGGTCAATCCGTCCAGTGCCTGAACAATTACCTTGTCATCTGGCGCCAGCTTATGATCACAGGTCACCTGCCACAGCTCGCCGTCCAACCGCACCCAGGCGAGTTCTCCCCCACCCTCGACGGACTCTACGGTCGCCCGTGCGCCGAGCAGGTGTTCGAAGCCACTAACCACCGCCTGGTGGCGGGCACGCATGAGCATCCCCAGCGCAAATACCAATATCCCGATGCTGAACGCCGCGAACCCGGCGATCATCGGCATGGCGATCTGGTAACCTGGCAACTGGGTATCCATCAACATGATGGAGCCGACAATAAACGCCGCAATGCCCCCGACACCCAGAATCCCGAAGCTGGGCATAAAGGCCTCTGCCACCATCAAGCCAACCCCCAGTAGCAACAGGCCAAGACCTGCATAGCTTATTGGCAGGGCATGAAATGCATACAATGCCAGCAACAGGCACACCGCCCCCAGCACCCCGGGCAAACCAAAACCGGGGCTGTAGAATTCGATAATGAGACCGTAAACACCAATCATCATCAGTACATAGGCGATATTGGGGTCGGTTATTACCGCAAGAAATTCACTGCGCCAATCGACAGTGTGGGTGTGGACGGCGGCCCCTTTGGTCTTCAGCACGCGGCTAACCCCGGCGATGACTACCGCTTCACCGTCGATTTGCTGCAGCAGGTCATCGACCGAACTCGCCACGACGTTGATGACACCGGCCTGCAGGGCATCCTGTGCCGACAGGCTCGCGCCTTCGCGGACAGCTTTAACTGCCCATTCGGCATTGCGCCCACGCAATTGGGCCAGGCTTTCGATATAAGCGGCGGCGTCGTTGACCAGCTTGCGCTGCAGGCTGGTCTCGCCAGCGGGTTTAGCGGCGTCGTCCTGGGCCTGGGCATCGTCGCCAGTGTCGGGATCAGCCTGGGAGCCCATTTGAACCGGTGTAGCCGCGCCAAGATTGGTGCCAGGCGCCATCGCGGCAATATGGCTTGCGTAGAGAATATAGGTCCCCGCACTGGCGGCGCGGGCCCCGCTGGGCGCGACATAAGCCACGACGGGAATGCCTGCGGCCAGAATGGCCTTGATCATATCCCGCATTGCAGGATCCAGCCCGCCCGGGGTATCGATGCGCAACAACAGCACCTCTGCCCGAGCGGCTTCCGCCTGCGCCAAACCGCGCATCATGTGATCGGCCGTGGCCGGGCCGATAGCACCTTCAACATCGATCAACCATACCTCTGCACTCGCCCTGGTTGGTGTCAATAGATGCCAAAGCAGCAGCAGGCAGGCCAGTATCAGGCTGTTGTGACGAGCCCTGTCTAGTGAGGTCATAGCCTGATTGTATTCTAAATGCCGGGCCGAATATATCCAATGCCACGCGCCGTCGACATCGATTGCAGGTAAATCAAGGATTGCACCGCCAACCCGGACGGTTTACCCGGCCAGCCAGGCCCTTGCAATCTGAATCAACAAAACAAACGTAGGCCTTATAGGACTGCCAAAATTATGTTATACCAACAATACCAGCTCATTGGTATATAACGATAACGAAACCGGACAGGGCAACACATAACGATAACCGCATCCCCAGGCGCACAGCCACACGCGAGGTCACCATGATTCCAGCGCAATTTGAATACCACAAGGCCACCAGCATCCAGGACGCCATAGCACAGCTCGGCGCGCACGAAGAATCGAAATTGTTGGCGGGCGGGCACAGCCTGCTGCCGATGATGAAGCTGCGTTTCGCTGAGCCACCGCACTTGATCGATATTAACGGCATCGAGGAACTCAGGGGCATACGCCTCGACGGCGACACCATCTGTATCGGCGCAATGACAACCGAAAACGAGCTGATCCAATCCGAGATCCTGCAGCAGCACTGTCCGTTGCTGGTGGAGGCGGCCAGGTTGGTAGCCGATCCACAGGTAAGAAATCGCGGCACCATTGGCGGTGACGTCGTGCACGGCGACCCGGGCAATGATCACCCGGCGGTCATGCTGGCACTGGATGCGACCCTGGTCCTGCACGGGCCTGACGGCGAACGGCAGACACCGGCCAATGGCTTCTTTTTAGGCACCTACTGGAATGACCTGCAAGAGCACGAGATATTGGTCGAGTTGCGCGTTCCGGTGATTAAAAAAGGCGTCGGCCATGGCTATCACAAGCTGAAACGCAAAACCGGTGACTACGCGGTTGCCGCCTCACCGGTCGTCGTTGAACTGGACGGTGATGTTTGCCGCGATATCCGAATTGCCCTGACCAACGTGGCACCCATGGCGATTCGAGCCGAAGCCGCGGAGGCCATTCTCCGCGGCAAGGCCATCGACGAGGCACTTATCGACCAGGCCGCCCGGGAAGTGGTGGCGGCCTGCGAGCCCGCTGAAGACCTCAGAGGCGACGCTCTCTACAAGTCCAATATGGCAGCCGAGATGGCTCGCCGCTCGATTCGCGCCGCACTCCAACAGGCAAGGGGATAAAAACAATGACCAAGCAACATGTTGCATTCAAGCTCAATGGCAAGCAGGTTGACGTTTTGGTGGAACCCAGGGAGTTACTGGTCCACACCATCCGCGAGAGCCTCAGCCTCACCGGCACCCATATCGGCTGTGAAAGCTCCCACTGCGGCGCCTGCACCGTCGACCTGGACGGCAAGTCGGTCAAGTCCTGTACCGTGCTGGCAGTACAGGCCAACGGCTCGGAACTGAAAACCGTCGAGGGGCTGGCAGATGCCGAGGGCCTGCACGCGGTGCAGCAGGCTTTCATTGAGGAACATGGTTTGCAATGCGGATTCTGCACCCCCGGGATGCTGATCAGGGCCTATCGCTTTTTGCAGGAAAACCCCAATCCGACCGAGGAGGAAATCCGCTGGGGAATGTCGGGCAACCTGTGCCGCTGTACCGGCTACCAGAACATTGTCAAGGCGGTCCAGTCCGCCGCTCAAACGCTACAAAAAGCCTGAGGTGATCGCCATGGACAACCCCACTGAACAACAGGACCGCGAAGATACGCTCAAGGGCGTTGGCTGCTCACGCAGGCGTAAAGAGGACGCGCGCTTTGTGCAGGGCACGGGCCGCTATACCGACGACATAAAATTGCCAGGCATGTTGTTCGCGGATATGGTGCGCAGCCCCTATGCCCATGCCCGCATCAAGAGCATCAACAAGGAAAAAGCTCTGGCTCTGCCGGGCGTGCACGCGGTGCTGACTGCGGATGACCTGAAACCGCTGAATTTGCACTGGATGCCAACCCTGGCCGGCGACGTACAAGCGGTGCTGGCCGATGAAAAGGTGCATTTCCAGTACCAGGAGGTCGCCGTGGTCATCGCTGACGACCGTTATATTGCCGCCGATGCAACGGAACTGGTGGAAGTCGAATACGAGGAACTGGAAGTATTGGTCGACCCGCACCGGGCCATGGATGCCGATGCCCCCATCCTGCGCGAGGACCTGGTGGGCAAAATGGACGGCGCACACAGCGTGCGCGTCCATGACAACCATATCTTTAACTGGCAGGCAGGTGAAAAGGACGCCACTGACCGGGTCTTCGAGCAGGCCGAGGTCACGGTCAAGCAGGACATGTACTATCCCCGCGTGCATCCCTGCCCCATGGAGACCTGCGGCTGCGTGGCCTCGTATGACAAAATCAACGAGCATCTCACGGTCCATCTGACCTCCCAGGCGCCACACGTGGTGAGGACCGTGGTATCCATGTTGTCCGGCATCCCTGAAAGCAGGGTTCGAATCGTCTCACCCGATATCGGTGGTGGTTTTGGCAACAAGGTTGGCATATACCCCGGCTACGTCGTCTCCATCGTGGCCTCCATTGTGCTGGGCGTGCCGGTGAAATGGGTTGAAGACAGGATGGAAAATATTTCCACGACCGCTTTCGCCCGGGATTACCACATGACCGGAGAGATCGCAGCCGATAGCGAAGGGCGGATCAAGGCCCTGCGCGTCAATGTGCTGGCTGATCACGGCGCCTTCGATGCCTGCGCCGACCCCTCCAAGTTTCCCGCCGGACTCATGCATATTTGCACGGGTTCCTACGATATCCCGGTGGCTCACCTCAATGTCGATGGGGTTTACACCAACAAGGCTCCCGGCGGTGTCGCCTACCGTTGCTCTTTCAGGGTTACGGAAGCCGTATATGTCATAGAGCGGACCATCGATGTCCTGGCGCAGAAGCTCGGCATCGACAAAGCCGAGATCAGGCGACGCAATTTCGTCAAGGTCGAACAGTTTCCCTACAAGACATGCCTGGGCTGGGAGCTGGACAGCGGTGATTACCACACCGCACTGGAGAAAGTGCTCAATGCCGTGGATTATGAGTCGCTGCGCAGGGAGCAGCAGGAGAAGCGCGCGCAGGGCGAATTGATGGGCATCGGGCTGTGCACCTTTACCGAGATCGTGGGCGCCGGACCGTCACGCAATTGCGACATCCTCGGTGTCGGCATGTTCGACAGTGCTGAGATCCGGGTGCACCCGACCGGTAGCATCATCGCCAGGATGGGCACCATTACCCAGGGCCAGGGCCACCAGACAACCTATGCACAGATTATCGCCAGTGAACTGGGTATCTCATCGGATGATATCTCGATCGAGGAAGGCGATACCGACACCGCCCCCTACGGCCTTGGAACCTACGGCTCGCGTTCTACCCCGGTGGGAGGCGCGGCCACTGCGGTTGCGGCTCGTAAAATACGCGCCAAGGCGCAAAAAATTGCAGCCCACCTGCTCGAGGTGAGTGAAAACGACATCGAGTGGGACATCGACCGCTTCAAGGTCAAAGGTGTGCCCGGCCAGGAAAAAACCATGAAGGAAGTGGCCTGGGCAGCCTACAACAACGTTCCTGAAGGCATGGAACCCGGTCTGGAAGCCGTGGATTACTATGATCCGCCCAACTTCACCTACCCCTTTGGTATCTATCTGTGCGTGGTGGATATCGACAAAAGCACCGGCGAGACCAGTGTGCGCAGGTTCTATGCGCTGGACGATTGCGGCACCCGTATCAACCCCATGATTATCGAGGGCCAGATACATGGCGGGCTTACCGAGGGCTTTGCCGTTGCCATGGGGCAGGAGATGCCGTTCGACGAGCAGGGCAACCTGCTGGGGAATACCCTGATGGATTATTTCGTGCCCACCTTCGTCGAGACGCCACACTGGGAGACCGATTACACCGTCACCCCGTCACCGCATCACCCGTTGGGCGCCAAGGGGGTTGCCGAATCTCCCCATGTCGGGAGCATTCCCTGCTTTACCTCTGCCATTGTCGATGCCTTCTCGCACCTCGATGTAACGCACATGAACATGCCGCATAGCGCCTACCGGGTGTGGCAGAAAGTACACGAACTGGGGCTTGATTCTCCCGTTTGATCAACACCGACCAGCGCGTAAGATTGCTGGAGAACTTACCATTCAAGCTTGGAGAAACCTAGATGCAGGTTGATTTAGAAAAGCAATTCGAGTTGCCCGGACCGTCGGCGAAGAGCTGGGAATTCCTCCAGGATATCCCCGCCGTCGCCAGCTGTATGCCGGGCGCTGAAATTACCGAAGAGGTCGACAAAAATAACTACAAGGGCAAGGTGAAAATGAAAATCGGGCCCGCACTGATGGCCTTCCAGGGCGACATAGTGGTCAACGGCGTCGATG
>JAHEGP010000014.1 GCA_024645065.1 Cellvibrionales bacterium
TTTCTTGGCAGCAGATTTTGCTTTGGTCTTAACTTTTGGGGTAACGCCTTTCGCAGCGGGTTTAACGGCGGCTTTTTGGGGTGTCTTTGATTTGGCCATCTCACAATTTCCTTATCAGGTTGTTATCGGTATAAGGTCAGTACGCGAACACACATTCTAATCCAACAGCGAACAGATTGAATAGCATCCAATCTGGTTTGTACCAGCTTGTCCAGCAAGAAACAAAAAAGGGGAAAGCTGCCCGATACGAGGGTAGGCAGTGGGTTGCTAAGCTATGCCTGGGGAATTTACTGTTCAGTCGATCGTCTGCTGCATATAGTGACTCAGCAGCCTGGCGATACTGAGCAGGCTGCTGATGTGTGTCCGCTCGTAGCCATGGGTGGCATCGGTGCCAAAAGTAATCAGGGCATGGCGAATATCGTGCCCGGCGACGATAGCGGAATTGGCATCAGAATAATAATAGCGAAAGACATCGGTCTGGTGCTCGATACCGTGGTCGCGGCACAGCTGTCGGAGGGAGCGGGTCAGTTCCCGATCGAAGGGCCCACTGGTGTCCTGTGCGCACAGGGTGACGCCATGCTCCCGCGCATTCTGGCCGGGCGCGACCGGGCCTATATCAATGCCGACAAACTCGGCTACCGATGCTGCCAGCGAGGCACCCGCTCCGGTGCCGACCTCTTCCGTGACGGTAAACAGGGCGTAAACATCGGTGGCAGGTTGTATTTGGTTATCTACGATGGCCTTGAGGCAAGCCAGCAGAGCACTGGCACCGGCCTTGTTGTCGAGATGGCGGGCGCTGATGTAGCCGGACTTGTCCCACTCGAGATCGCTGTCAAAGGCAATGAAATCGCCCTCCTGAATTCCCAGTGCCACCAGTTGGTGTTGATTTTCGACCTGGGTGTTCAGGCGCAGCTCAACCTGGTCCCAACCCACGGGAAGCTTATCGATCTGTTCGTTAAATGCGTGTCCCGATGCCAGTAGCGGTAACACCTGGCCACGGAACGCACCGTGTTGGGAAAATAACGTTACCCGGCCTCCCTCGGCGAAACGACTGGACCAGCTGCCGATCGGCTTGAGCGAAAGCCTGCCGTTGGGCTTGAGGCTGGCAACATTTGCACCGATGGTGTCCAGGTGATTGGCTATGGCTTTGGAGGGCCCGCTCGCCTTTCCCTCCAGGCGGGCACAAATCGTGCCGCGCCGGGTCAATTCAAACGCTATGCCGAGCTCTTTCAGGCGCAGACAAACGTATCGCACGATTTCATCGGTAAACCCGGTGGGGCAGGGGATCGCCAGCATTTCCTGCAGGCAACGGCGCAGGTAGCTCTCGTCAATGGGCGGGGTGCTTGTCATTTATCACTGCCACGGGTGCGATTCAGCACTTTTGCTGCGTCGAGGGAAGACTGCGCGGTTTCGGGTAAGGTATCGCTGTCAATCTGGTGGGTAAATCCGCTCACGGTAGTTACCGCCGGGTCGGAAACGAAAGTTGGTTCACTGACCATATAGGCAACCAATAGTTTTGCCATGTTGATCAGACTATGGAGGTGGGTTCGCTCGATACTGTGCGAGGCATCACCGGCATAGGTCACCACCGCAGTGCGAACATCATGCCCGGCGGCGAGCGCTGACGCGGCGTCGCTGTGTGAGCCGCCAAGAACCTTGCGCTGGTGCGGGATATCGTTGCGCTGGGCTATTTGTTGCAGGTGTGCAGTGAGGTGATAATCGTAGGGCCCGTTTGCGTCGCTGGCGGCAATGGTAATGCGTTTGAAAGGCGACTTGTTAATGGCAGGTATCGACGCAAAGTCCACCGTCAGTAACTCGCTGACCTCGGGCAGTATAGCGCTGCCAACGCCGGTGCCTATGGACTCAGTGACAGTGAACAGGAAATAGATATCACTCGGCAGCTCAAGCTTCTCTCCGACGACGTGTTCAAGTGCGACCAGCAGGGCGGCGGCACCGGCTTTGTTGTCGATATTTCGCCCCACGATGAACCCGTTTTCCAGAACCTCGGGGCTGCTATCGAGGTCGACAAAGTCGCCAATATCGATACCCAGGGCCTTGACGTCGGCCTCGTTGTAAACAGGCTCGTCGAGGCGCAGCTCGATATGATCCCAGTCTATAGGCAGATCTTCTGCCCCTTCGTCCCGGCTCGTACCCCAGGTCATGGATGCCAGCAGCGTTCCCCGGAACCGGCGCTTCTCGCTGAATAAAGTAACCCGGACCCCCTCGGCATAGCGACTACTCCAGTACCCGATCGGTGCGACTTCCAGGCGGCCATCGGACCTGATGCGCTTTACCATCGCGCCAATAGAATCCACATGGTTGACGATCGCGCGTGCCATACCGGTTTTGCCCGCGCCGGGAAGACGAGCACGGATGGTACCCCGCCGGGTAATCTGGTATTCGATGTCAAGTTCCTCCAGCGCCGCGCCGATATAGCGGATCACCTCATCGGTGAAGCCACACGGGCTGGGTATTGCCAGAAGTTCCAAAACCAGCTGGCGCAAACGTCCGGCATCAATCATTTATCGTCTACCTCCTGGTCGTCGCGCATACTGACAGAAAGCGGAAACAGCAGGTCAAGGAAACGCTGGGCGGTGGGCCGGGGCTCATGGTTCGCCAGCCCGACCCGTTCATTGGCTTCAATGATCACGTAATCCTCCTGGCTCGGGTCCTTGACCATGAAATCCAGCCCCACCACAGGAATTTCAAGTTGCCGCGCAGCCTCCTCGGCGGCAGCCACCAACTTGGGGTGGAGTTGGGGTGTTACATCGTGGATGGTGCCGCCGGTATGCAGGTTCGCCGTTTTGCGAACCTGAATGACCCTGCCGGAATCAAGCACCGAGTCCAGGGTCAGTTGCTGTTCGGCCAGACAGGCTTCGGTTTGCTGGTCGATCGGAATACTGCTTTCCCCGCCGGTCGCGGCCCTTCGCCGCCGGCTTTGTTTCTCAATCAGCGTCGCTACCGTTTGGGCACCGTCACCGATGATCTGGGGTGGCCTGCGAACCGCCGCCGCTACCACTTCATAGCCAATCACGACAACTCGAAGGTCCTGACCCGGATGAAAGGATTCCAGTAACACGCGCTCGCCATACTGGCGTGCGGTGAGCAAGGCCTGATCAAGTTCACGCTCCGTGTGTACCCCGACAGTGATACCCTTGCCTTGCTCGCCTACCGCAGGCTTGACCACCAGTTCCCGGTGCTCATCCAAAAATGCCATATTCGCATCCTGTTGCCCAGCAAGTCGGAACGAGGGAGTATTCAGCCCCGCGCGTCGCAACCAGCGATGGGTCACGTACTTGTCCTGGCATCGGCTCATGGCAACGGCTGAAGTGAAATCGGACAAGGATTCCCGGCAGCTCACCTTCTTACCTCCCCTGATGAGCCTGAAGTAACCTTCGTGGGCGTCCAGTAACTCTACCGTAATACCTCTGGCGCGCGCTTCGTCTACGATAATCTTGGCATAGGGATTCAGCTCTTCTTCCAGTTCAGGGCCGAGGAAGAGGTTTTCATTGAAGGCATTCTTGTTTTTCAGCGAAAACGTGTAAACCTGGCGAAAACCGAGCTTTTCGTACAAGGCCTTGGCCTGAAGATTGTCGTGCAGTACTGAGAGGTCGAGGTGCTTGCAGCCGACCTTGTGAAAGTACTCTGCCAGTGAGCCCATCAGTTGCTCGCCGACACCGGGCCTGGCGGCCTGGGGATCGACAGTGAGGCACCAGAGGCTGCTGCCACCGGAGGGGTCGTTAAACAGCTCGACGTGATCAATGCCGGTGACTGTGCCAACGATTTCTCCGGTCACCTGGTCTTCCGCCACCAGGGAAATGAGCGATCGGGAGTCACGTTGTGCCCAGAGATAGTCCGGGTCGGTTGGCACCATATCGCGTTGCAGATACAGCTCGTTAATGCGTTTGGCGTCTTCTGGCGTCGCCAGCCTTCTTATCCGCAAATCCTCGGCTGGCACCGGCTTTTTTTGCTGTGGCAGATCGAGCCGAAAGGTATCCGACGGGTCCAGGAATAGCTGCTGGGGAGCGCTGGTGAGCGCCACATGAGGGTCCGCAACATACATGGCGATATCGCGTTTTCCTGGCGATTCCTTCAGCAATTCGGCTGCAATGTCCCTTGGGTCGGCATAGGTATGCCCCATAATAATGCGCCCCCAGCCACAATAGATCACGGCCCGCTGCACAATCTCATGGTCGTCACTGGCTTGTTTTGCAACTGAGTCGAGGTGGTGGTACGACGGTGGCTGATCAATAAAGCGATCTTTGCCGGTGTCCTTTTTGTCTGTCATAGGTCAAACCCCATGCGATTGAAGCCAGAGCTCCAGTAAGCCCAGCTGCCAGAGCTTCGACCCGCGCAGCGGCGTAATATGGGCTTCTGGTGCCTGCAAAAGCTCATCGATGTAACTGCCGTTGAACATCCCGCGCTGCCGTGCCCGATGGCTGAGCAGCGCGTCGCTGACGAACTCCAGTACCGGGCCGCGCAGGTACTTGAGGGCGGGCACTGGAAAATATCCTTTCGGACGATCGATAACCTCGGCGGGGATAACCGCTCGGGAGGCTTCTTTTAATATGTGCTTGCCATCGCCGTGCAGCTTGTGGCGAGCCGGAATTCTGGCGGCAAACTCTACCAGTTTGTGGTCGAGAAACGGCACCCGTGCCTCAAGCCCCCAGGCCATGGTCATGTTGTCCACTCTCTTGACCGGGTCATCGACGAGCATAACGGTTGTGTCCAGGCGCAGGGCTTTGTCGACTGGATCGTCAGCGCCAGCCGCTGCAAAATGCTGGCGCACGAATTCACCGGCATGATCTTGCTGCTGGTAGCGTTGGCTGACGACACGCTGGTATTCGGCATAGTCGCGATCAAAAAACGCGGTGCGGTAGCTATCGAACGGTGTTGAGGAGCCAACCATCGGTGGATACCAGTGATAGCCTCCAAAGACCTCATCTGCCCCCTGGCCGCTCTGCACCGCCTTGCAACTCATGGAGACTTCCCGGGAAAGCAGGTAAAAGCCAATGCAGTCGTGGCTTACCATCGGCTCAGCCATGGCATGAATGGCGTCTGGTAAATGATCCAGCAGCTCGCTGGAAGCGACCCGAATCTTGTGATGTCGGGTGCCGAATGTCGATGCGACAAGGTCGGAATACTGGAACTCATCGCCCAATTCCTCCCCGATCGACTCAAAACCCACGGAGTAGGTCAGCAAACCACTGGTGCCGCTCTCGGCCATAAGGCCAACCAGCAGGCTGGAATCGACACCCCCTGACAGCAGGACTCCCACGTCGACAGAAGCCAACTGACGAATGCGCACGGCGCGCCTGAGTTCGTCCAGCAGACTATCGCGCCAATCCTCGAAGCTGCGTTCCTCATCATCACTACTGCGACTGTAATCAACTCGCCAATAGGTTTTCTGCACCACCTTGCCATCGCTGCCGACGCGCATACTGCAGCCCGGTGGCAGCTTGCGAATAGCACTGATCATGGTGTTGGGTGACGGCACTACCGAGTGAAAGTTGAGGTAGTAATTCAGCGCCACCGGATCGATGGCCCGATCGATATCACCCGCCGCCAGCAGCGCCGGCAGGGTTGACGCGAAGCGCAGGCGATGAGGGTCAGAGGTGTAGTAGAGAGGTTTAATGCCCAGCCGATCTCGAGCGATGAAGGTGCTGCCACTATCGCGTTCCCAAATAGCGAATGCAAACATACCCTCGAACCGCCGCAGGCACTCTTCACCCCAGGCATGGTAGGCCTTCAGGATGACTTCGGTGTCGCCGCCGGAGTAAAAGGTATAGCCCAATTGCTGCAACTCGCCGCGCAGGGCAGGGTAGTTGTAAATCGCGCCATTGAAAACGATACCCAGCCCCATTTGCGGATCGAACATAGGTTGCTGGGAGCTGTCGGATTGGTCCATGATGCGCAGTCGCCGGTGCCCAAAACCGCGCCAACCCTGCACCAGCAAGCCGCTGTCGTCGGGCCCCCGGGGGGCAAGCGATTCCGTGATGCGATTAAGTCCGGCAATATCCACCGGCGCGCCATCGAAGCGAATCTCTCCGCTAATTCCACACATAGCTAGATCCTGGGTAATAAAAAGGAAAGAAGACTGTGGTAAGGATCGCCTCGCTTCAACCCGCTTGCGGGTGGACCAATACACAGATCTGATACCATGGCCGCACCCGCACCGTCACGGTATCCAGGCGATAGACCAATACGAAACGCGGTAGGGAGAGTCACCGGTACCGGGATAATGCGCTTGCGAAACTCCATGGTTGAGGCGTTGGGGTGACCCGCGGGATTAATGGACATGATGCGTCACGAGACTAACAAAATGGCCTCGCAGGCACAAGCGACTTCAGGGGCCTGGCCAGCGAGCAGTTGCTCCCTGGTCGACTCCGACGAATTCGAAAATCCAAAAAATCGCGACTGCGCCCATGGCAAATTCGCCCTGGGACAAATGTCAGGTAAAAGCCCTCCCGAGGATGCCGGGCGCCGGTTGCCATACAGGCCGAAGTACCCGCCGCTGCTACTTACCCAGGCGATCCTTGTTGCTCCAGTTTTCTTTTACTGGCTGCTTCGCTTCAGGGGCAGCGTTTTCAGCGGAGCAGGGGAAAACAGCTGCAAGGCGAGTATTGATCGACGCGCTGGCATTGCTCGCGCTGTCGTCTGATCCACGCAGCGAATTCATTGCCAACTCTGCCAAAGTGGAAGTTGAGATATCGTCGGGTATACAGGCTACCTGGCCAGACGCTCGCCCGGCGTCGATGGCACCAGCAACATAACCGTCGCAAAAGTTTTTCTCGGCCAGCGAATCTTGCTGGCATCTCTGCAGTAGTTGACTCGGCGTCATCGCCGTGGCTGCCTGGGAAGCAGCCGATATCGAAAGCATGATGCCGCAGCGGGCTGCAAGGCGGATAAATTGCATGAAAGTCTCCTCTTCAGGTTTCTAATTGAACGGTACATTTTGCAACCGGGTGTGTTTGTGCCAACGGGGTTCGACCGCGTTGGGCAAGGGCGCGGGATTGCAATGCTGAAATCATAAATGCTTAACGGGCCGGCCACCAATGCGCGATTCCTGATCTCCGGGAGGGGCGGTCTCAGGTCACCTCTTGATGCAGGTCTGCTCCGGATTTTCATCGGGGTTTGGGTTTTCACTTAGCAGACTGCCTGATGCGTTTCGGGCGACCCATACCACAATGCAAAGCATCGCCGGGATTGGTCGCGAGCCTGGATCGGTTGCGGCCCCGCGGCAGGCCCGGGACCAGTTGCCGGCAATGATAACATCATTGCCGGCAATAACGCTCTGTTGCGATCCCCCGCAGTCAGTGCCACCTCCTGCCATCCTGCCTGTACCTTGAGGCTGGAGTACAATCGGGTATCGGTGCCAAGGGCCCCAAGACCAGCAGGATTGGTATCGATCCCCAGAGGGTGATCACCCGGATTCGGAGATGCTTCCAGGGCCTGCCATAGCGATTCGCGAAGGCCTGCGCTAGAGCCGTAAGTTATTGTCGCCAAGGGCTATTTGATGTTTTGACCCGGCGCTTGGTATATCATTAGCAGCGGCTGGCAGGCGTCGCTACAGGGCGTTAATTCAGGGTTGGAATAACGATGCGTTCAATCGCAACACCAGGATACCGCTTTACCATGGGTGTGCTTTTCGCACTGGTGGTCGTGTTGCTGTGGAGTTATGACCTCAACCTTTGGCTTTTCCACTGGCTCAACAGCTTCGCAACACCGGATAAAGTATTACTGTGGTCGAATGTCACCAACCTGGGTGATGGCTTGCTTGCAGCGGGGATTGGCATCGCTGTACTGTCGCGTCTGCCACGCAATCTTGCCGCGGTTTTCCTCAATATCGTACTGGTGGGCTTGCTGGTCCAGCTGGGAAAACATGCCGCCAACCTGTTTTCCCCGGATGCGTTGAATTTGGGGCCGATAGGCGACCTCGGGCTCGATGCGATCAACAGGATTGGGTCCTCGCATGAGAAATTTGGTTTCCCCTCCGGGCATAGTGCCGCTGCAGCAGCGCTGGCCACCATCGTCTGCTTGAAAGTACCTTCGCGAAGCATGCGTACCCTGGTCATATTGGCCGCGGCATTGATAGTGCTTTCCCGGGTGGTGATTGGTTTGCACTGGCCTTCGGACATCGCCGCCGGCGCCTTGCTGGGGGTGCTCGCATCGGTCACCAGTGTCTGGCTGGTTGACAGGGTATTTGCCGCTCCCGACTATCACGCTCGAATAGGCATTTATTTGTTCGCCATTGTTGTATGTCTGACGCTGTATCAAAATGAGACTGATTTCGATGGTTATCCCGGTGTCGACCCGGTCGAATACCTGGTGGCGACAATCGCGCTGCTGCTCTGCGTTTTTCGCCTGGTTGAAACAACCTATCGTCGCTTCCGACTCAGCACTAAAATCAAGGACCTCAGCCGCAACGAGCTGGTCGTCTCCTTTGTCAAGTTCGGCGTGGTGGGGGCGAGCGGCTTTATCGTCGATGTCAGTTTTTTCACTTTGCTGCATAGCTACTTTGGGCTGGCGGCCGAGTTCGCCCGGGGAATTGCCTACTGGGTGGCCGCAACCTGGAATTGGTTTTTAAACCGCTCCTTCACCTTTGCTGCAGCCGAAAAAGAAGCCCGCGCCGGGCAGTGGACAAAGTACCTGCTGATGTGTCTGGTGAGCTTCTTTCCCAACTGGGGTACCTTTACAATTCTGACCAACGGCAGCGATTTTTTCGCCCGGAATACGCAGTTGGCGCTGGTCGCAGGCGTTGCGGCGGGTATGATATTCAATTTTCTTGGCGCGCGGTTTATCATCTTCCGGCATCAATTGAGCAAGGAGCAGGCATGAAAGTCGATACCATGCGGACCATAGACCGCTATGCCGGCGTGCCTATCTGTTTTTTGCTGGCGCTTTGTTACCGGCTGGTGTCGTGGTTCTCACCGTCAAAATCCGTGCCGGTGAAGAACGCATTATTTATAGAACTGTCGGAAATGGGAAGTGCCATCATTGCTGATCCCGCTATGCGAAAATTGCGGGATGATGCCGGAGCGGAACTTTATTTCGTCATTTTCAAAAACAATGCCGTCAGCTTGTCGCTGTTGAACACGGTGCCGGAGAAAAACATTTTTTGTGTGCGCGACGAAAACCTGGTGACTTTTGCGGTAGATGTATTGCGTTTCCTATGGTGGTGTCGCGAGCGCCGTGTCGATACCGTCATTGACCTCGAACTGTTTTCCCGGGCGACTTCCATTCTCACCGCGCTCTGCGGTGCGTCCAACCGGGTCGGCTTTCATCGCGGCCACGAGGAGGGCTTGTATCGCGGGAGCTTCCTGACGCACCCGGTGACGTACAATTGCCATATTCATGTGGCGAAAAACTTTATGTCCCTGGTTGTGGCATTGCTGCAGTCGCAATCCGAAGCGCCCTACAACAAACATCTGGTCAGCGATGCCGATATCAAGCTGGCCCGGGCCAGTATTGGCGAGCAGCAGCAACAAGCTGTCCGGGTGAGGGTCAACGAGCTTTACCCTCCCTATGCAAGCGGTAACCATCGATTGTTATTGGTAAATGCCAATGCCAGCGATCTGCTGCCCCAGCGGCGCTGGATGCCGGACCGTTTTGCCAGCGTGATCCGTCTGCTGTTACAGCAGTTCCCCGATTTGCTGGTCATCATGACCGGCTCGTCCGCCGAACGTCCCCAGGCTGGGGATATTTGTGATCTGGTTGATGACGCGCGCTGTGTCAATAGCGCCGGCTTTTTCCAGTTTGACGAGTTATTGGCGCTGTACTCGGTGGCGACGGCAATGCTCAGCAACGATTCCGGGCCTCCCCATTTCGCGTCGGTTACCGCTTTGAAGACCTTTGTTATTTTTGGCCCGGAAACCCCCGCACTGTATGGATCACTGGGCAATTCCGAGCCGATCTATGCCGGTTTGGCGTGTTCGCCCTGTGTGAGTGCCGGTAATCACCGTAAAACCAGCTGTACCGACAACCAGTGTTTAAGTGCGATTAGCGCCGATCAGGTCGCCAGGCGTTTGAGCGGCTTTCTCAATACCATCGGCAGCGTGTCTGCTTGAAGCCCACAGGGCTTTGGGGTAGAGTACCGCCGCTTCGTGATTGACGCCTCGTCAAGCGATTCCCTGCAGGCGTCTCGCAAAGATGGCGTCCGGTTTTTACTGTGATCCATCCACCGCCTCGGTGGCGAAATTGGTAGACGCAAGGGATTTAAAATCCCTCGACAGGTAACTGTCGTGCCGGTTCGATTCCGGCCCGAGGCACCATTCCTGACTACATCCAGCCAGGCGTTTTCTACCGACCAGGCCTGCAGTTCCGAGAATCCCGGCGATACGGGCCGATGCCTGGTACAGCCTGGCGGATGCACCCGATGTTCGACCGTATGCCAGAATTTTGGTGGAAGTTGGCTCGCGATAAAAAACCATGGGCAGATCCGGGCGGCAAAACTCAATTGTCACCGCCGGGTAGAAATTGCCCCGGCCGAGACAGCTCAAGCCAGAAAAGGGAAGCCCGGGCCGGGGAAAACCGGCTTGGGTCCGCTGCTGCGCCTCGCGCCATGATCTTTCCGTGGCCAGCTTTGCCGGCCGATAGGCGAACTCAAGGGTTCGTTATCCCGGCGACCGAACAGGCGTCGGTAAAATAGACCTGCTGCAGGCGATCGTTGCTCTGTTGCCGGTCTATTATCTCTCCCGGGTCTTGCGCGCGACATGAACGACAAACTTCCTGTCCCTGTATTGCTCGGTGTAGCCCCCGAAAATGCGTTTCAATTTTGACTGATAGTGCAGGTGGGCGTTACCCACGATCCACAGCTGCCCCCCCGGAAGCAAGCACTGATGACTCTGCTTGAGCATGCGCCACGCGATGTGGTCTCCGATGGCATTGCCCTGGTGAAAAGGCGGGTTGCAGATTATCAGATCGGCGCCATTCAGGCGGAGGCCGTCAAAACAGTCGTTGGCATAGAAATCGGCGCGCGACCCGCTATGCCCCTTGCGCTGTGACACTCGATCCCAGTTATCCCGTGCCGACGCAATTGCCATGTAGGATTCATCGATGAAGCTCAGCCGAGCATTTGGCTGCAGCAGTCCTGCACCAATGCCCAGGACTCCATTGCCACAACCCAGGTCGACGATATGACTCGAGTCAGGGAGTTTGTCGCTTACCGCAAGCATGGCGCGGGCGCCAATATCGAGCTGTGCCCGGGAAAATACATTGGCATGGTTGCCCAGCATCATGTCGGCCTGCTCCCAGTGGTAACTGCTGGGGTACGGCGATTGCGGGGATGTGCCCGTCAGGACCTTGTCCAGCTCGGGCAAGATCAAACGCGCTTTTTTGCGCGCCAGTGAAGTTACGGTGGTGCCCAGGTAAGTGTCGAATAATGCTAGCGTACTGCGGTGCATCGACCGGGTCATGCCGGCTGCAATCACTACCGAGTGATTGTCGATATGGCCGGCCAGGCCCGCAAGTTGATGCTCCAGCAATGCCAGGGTTCTGGGCACCTTGATCAGCACCAGGTCGAACCGGCCAGAGAGCTTTTCGGTCGCTGGGATACATTGCGGTGATTGGTCGAAACCGTTGTGCCTGAGGTTGCCCAGGGTGGCGCGATGGGCGATAACCGAGTCTCCCCAGCTGACGCAGTTATACCGGGCAAGAGCTATGGCCAAAGCGCCGAACTGGTCATTGACCAGGAGAACACGAGTTTCCTCATCAGCCGACTTCAGTAGCTCCTCGCTGCCGATGTGGTTCAACAGGTATTCGTCGGCAGCGTCCCACGCCCGCAGGGGGTCGTTAGCCCTCAGTGGATACCGCTGCAGCTGATAGGAGCCCAGCGCTGTTGTGAAATGCATGTTTCGACCCTCAATCAGTCGGTTACCAGCCAGCGGTCTGCGAGGTGTGAAGTGATCTGGCTAGCGGATTTTGCTATCTTAAGATAACGCTGTCCATCGGCTATGACCTCAGCTCGTCAGCGGCCGCATTCACGGATTTTGCAGTTGCATCCTCGCTGCCGGAAAGTCTGATACCCCGGGTGGATTGGTCAGGCACTATGCAGGTGTGAACTACCAGGCCCATAGAGGGTCTACCAGGAGTTGAGCAATGCGGTGTGGGGTAAAAATTCCCTTGATGAACGAAATTGGCGATCTGGCGAGCGTGCCCCTGTGCAGAGCGGCACAACGGTCACCTCGGCGCGACGCGCGCGACAATCCCTGCCGCCCGGTAATCCGGCTGGCGCTGGTGAGTCTGGTTCCATTGTTCTTTGCCGCCTGCAGTGATCCGGCAATACCGGACGTTGGTAAGCCCCCCGAAACTGTGTCGCTACAACAACCGGAGCTTAAGCAACAGCAGCCGACCGAAGAAACCCCGGTGCTGAATGCGAAGGCACTGGACGCCGAGCCCGCGACGGCAGATGGCGAGGGGGCGACTGTGCCTGCTGCAGACCAGGGCACAGTGAGTGTCGTCATCGAAGACGCGGCCGATGAGTCCCGGGAGGGTGCCAGCTCGGTAGCGCAGGAGGCACGGGTATTGGACCTCGTTTACAAGCCGGACCCGTCTCACTCAGCAAGCTCGGGTCAGGAACCAACCGGGGATGGTGGCAAGAAGCTGTTGCCCAATCTGTTTGGGGAGAAGGAGGGCGACGACAAGGTCAACGTTTCCGGTGGCGTCTTTCTTGATGAGGAGCAGCAGGGTGTCCGGAGGTCGATCCAGGGTGGCGAAGTGTCGGTCGAGATAAAGACACCCTAGATGCGCCAGGCGAATATCAATAAAACACATTATAAACAATAATTTGCTAGCTAAATCTCACCAAGAAAATGAATTGTTGAATGCGGCGCGATCGGCGTTTGATACGATGGTATTAATGGCTTCCCAGGTCTGCGCCGGTTGCAACCGCGCTCAAGGCTGCGGGCATGGCATTATAGCTGGATCCATCTGCAGAATTTTGTCGCCTCATTGCGGCGGAAAGCCCTCGAGAATGGCTGGCACGACTTCGCGAATGATCTGATTGCGCTTGTCCAGGCTCATATCCTGCGATTGGGGCAGGCGTCCCTCGGCAACACCACGCCACACCACCTTGCGTGATCGAGCGTCGATGATATCCAGGACAACTGTACCCTCCTTGTAATAAACAGGGCCGGGATTGCCCAGGTTTACGCCCAGGGCCATACTGGTGCCGTAGGTGCCGGTGGCGACGCCGCCATGCACCCCGGGTTGGTTGTAGTAGGCATTCATGTCCATCTTCTCATCAGCGGACAGTCGATAATTTACCAGGAATTCAGCGCCGCCGCTGCCCGCAAGGTTCATTCCCTTTTCCCGCAGAACGGCGTTTGCTGTCTCGCGTATCAACTTGTCGGACGAGTTGTAGCTGCGGTAGTCGGCGGTTCGCGACGGGCTTACATCGTCGTACCAGCGATAAGTCTTGTAGCCAGAAAAATCGGTGCCTTCGAAGTAGTCGGTATCGATCGTAAGCTTATTCGCACAGCCGCAGAGCGCGGTGAGAATACAGGCGATGCCGATAAATGCAGATGTTTTCAAGGTAGGGGTCCGGCGAGTATCCAAACTGCGTAGTGTAAAGCAGCGCCGGAAGATTGAAAGACTTTTGATTCGGTCGCTGCAATACCCCGCAGTTTCCGTCCCGCAACCGGGGAAACAGCATCTGGCAGGCTGCAAAGGCAATAAATCAGGTATAATGGCGAGCTGTCTTCAATTTCAGTGTGAACCTACTATGACAACAAGCTCCCCCAACGGACTCCCCACCGCTTTAAGTACCATGAGTCAAAGCTTTCGCCTGGCCCGGGCTGGCCTGCGCGGTGTGCTCAGGGTTGGCCAGACCGTGGGGGTTCTTTCACCCCGGTTGGCCAGGTTACTGTTGCAGCGCCGCAAGCCGGCCGCTCGGGATGTGCGTGAAGTATTCGAGGAGATGGGTGTCACCTATATCAAGCTGGGGCAGTTGATCGCCAGCTCGCCGTCATTTTTTCCGCGCGAGTATGTCGAGGAATTCCAGGGCTGCCTCGACCAGACTACACCGATTCCCTTCGACCAGGTCCTCGCCGTCATGGAGGAAGATCTCGAGCGGCCTATCGACGAGCTGTTCCAGTCCATTGACCCGAAGCCTCTCGCTTCAGCATCCATCGCCCAGGTGCACGCCGCCACCTTGCTGAGTGGGGAAGATGTGGTGGTGAAGGTACAAAAGCCGGGGATAGAGAATATTCTGACTACCGATATGAATTTTCTGTTCCTTTCATCGCGTTTGTTTGAGCTGGTCTCGCCGGGCTTGAGCAAGGAGTCCGTGTCCGGGATGGTCTCCGAGCTGTATGCCTCTATGCTGGACGAGTGCGATTTTATCAAGGAGCGCAAAAACCTCGAGGAATTTGCCCGCTTCCTGCAGCGTAGCGGTAACACCGAGGTTATTGCGCCGCGGCCCTATCCCGGGGCCTCGAGCAAGAAAGTGCTGACAATGGAGCGATTTTACGGTGTATCACTGACCGATTACGACAACCTGAAACAGTATACCAACGACCCGGCGAAAGTATTGATTACCGGTCTCAACACCTGGTTTTCGAGCCTGATGGATTGCGACTTCTTCCATGCTGATCTGCACAGCGGCAATATTATGTTACTGGAGGATGGGCGCCTGGGTTTTATCGATTTTGGCCTTGTAGGGCACATTGAGCCAAGTACCTGGGAGGCAATGTTCACACTGCTCGATGGCCTGAGTCATGAAAACTATGCGCAGATTGCCGAATCCATGGTGACCGTTGGTATGACCAGCAAGGATGTCGATACCGCAGCCCTGAGCCGCGATATCGAGCAACTCTTCAAGCGCAGTGAGGCCATGGTGCCCCAGGCAATGACCGACGACATCGGCGACGATATTAACCAACTGTTACTGGAGCTGGCGGATCTCGGCAAGGCCTATGGGATTCGCTTTCCCCGCTCGTTCACGTTGCTGTTGAAGCAGTTCCTTTATTTCGACCGCTATGTGCAACTGTTGGCGCCAGGTATGGACTTGTTTAATGATGAGCGGATTGCGTTGAAGGGCTATTGAAAATAATGGGCGGGGGGATTGTAATGGGCAGGGTCGGTATGGCGATGCTACTCGTCAAAGCAGACCTGCCCTTGCAGTACCTGTTCTACCCAGCGGCGATACTTATCGACAAAACGGTTGGTGTCCCAGGCCTGGGATACAGCGGGATCATTAAATACCAGTTTTTCCTGGCCACTGATGTAACCCTTGCGCCATAAGCCCCTCAGGTAGTTGCGCAGAACGTGCGCAACCTCTTCCTCGCTGCGGCACAGCTGGGTTTGTGCCAATACCACGCCATCCTGTTTGATCCAGAATGGCAGCCTGGGGCCACTGTGTGACACTTCGATATGTAGGTAAGCTGACATCTCGCAACCTCCAGTTTTTTGCCGGGCAGAGGGTTTTCGACCTTTCGCAATGACTGCCCTGGCGAAGCCATGAGTTAGCTGCCGCTCCGGTATGACCAGAGGTTCTCGCCGTCGCCTGATGACTGGCGGTCGTCTGACCCAAACAGGCGATGTAGCGCTAGTATTCCTGAGGTCCAATGGTGCCCCGGTTGGAACCGGGGTGCAAGCCCGGGCTTGCGTATTTTGGGCTTGTCGCCGGCGGTATTAGTGCCGTGCGGCGCCGCTTGACGGTATCGTCAGTAATCCGGCGATTGTCGGTGAGTGCTGCAGCCCACCCCAAGACCTGCTCGCTGGTTTTGCGGGTCTGTCGTTCTGGCGCAAGGTTTGGTGTGCCAGGGTTACGCTGGAGCATACAAAAAGCGCAAGCTGTCGCGTAGAATGGGTAATCTCACCCCATGGCAAAAACAGGAATTATCATGGCCAAGAAAAATGCCTTTTATGCTCAGTCCGGCGGAGTTACTGCCGTTATCAATGCCTCGGCCTGCGGCTTGCTGGAAGCCGCGCGGGAACACAAGGGCGAGATAGGTAAAGTCTATGCCGGCAAAAACGGCATCATCGGTGCGCTGCGTGAGGAGCTTATCGATACTTCCCGGGAAAGTCCCAGTGCCATCGCGGGCTTGCGACATACCCCGGCTGGAGCCTTCGGGTCCTGTCGCTACAAGTTGAAAAGCCTGGAGGAAAACAGGGCCGAGTACGAGCGGCTTATCGAGGTGTTCAGGGCACACGATATTGGCTATTTCTTTTACAACGGCGGTGGTGATTCGGCGGATACCTGCTTGAAGGTGTCGCAGTTGTCGGAGCAAATGGGCTTTCCGATCCAGGCCATTCATATCCCTAAAACAGTCGACAATGACCTGCCATTTACCGATAACAGCCCGGGCTTCGGTTCGGTGGCCAAGTATGTCGCGGTTTCCACCCTGGAAGCGGGGCTCGATGTGGCCTCGATGAGCGAAACCTCGACCAAGGTTTTTATACTCGAGGTCATGGGGCGGCACGCGGGCTGGATTGCCGCTGCGGGCGGCCTTGCCGCCACCGCCGAGGGCGAACCACCACATATCATCCTGTTTCCGGAGGTCCCATTCAATCAGCTCAGGTTTTTGCGCAAGGTGAAGCAGTGCGTCAGTAAATACGGCTACTGTGTGGTCGTGGCATCGGAGGGGACGCTGAATGCAGACGGCACCTTGTTGGCCGATGCCGGCACTACCGACGCCTTCGGCCATAAGCAGTTGGGCGGAGTAGCGCCCACCCTCGCGGGCCTGATCAAGCAAGAGCTGGGTTACAAGTACCACTGGGCGCTTGCAGATTATTTGCAGCGTTCCGCTCGGCATATTGCATCGGCCACCGATGTCGAACAAGCCTATGCAGTGGGCAGGGCGGCGCTGGAATATGCTTTGGCCGGCAAGAATGCGGTAATGGTGACTATAGAGCGCGGCAAGGGCAAAAAGTATTCATGGTCGCTGGGAGAGGCACCGCTGGAGCAGGTGGCGAATGTTGAACAGAAGATGCCGCGCAACTTCATCAGTCGCGATGGCATGAATATTACCGAACAGGCGCGGGATTACCTGTCACCGTTGATTGCCGGGGAAGACTATCCTCCCTACCGCAATGGTCTTCCCGAGGTGACAAAACTGAAGAAGGTACTGGTAGAGAAAAAACTGAAGAGGGGTTTCAAGGTGTAGCGGTTTCTCCGTTACCCCGAAGTTCCTGGCCAGCAGCTCAGAGGGGTATCGTCACTCAGGGTTTTCGGTCCAGCGTAATCCGTGAGTGGGCAGCACTTTTTTTGGGCGAGTCGTGGAGCGGTTGCTCACAATGCGGGCAGATAATTCTTCGGCTTATATGGCGGGTCGCGGTATTGAAAATAAGGGCGGCATCTTCATGGCTGAGACCCAGGTCGACGCGCAACTGCTCTAATTCCTTCTTTTCTGAATCGCTGACATCGCCATCCTGCAGGTACTCCGACAACTTGGTTTTGTATTCGCGCCGGCTGCGATGTACGTAGTCGGAAAAAGCCGAAGCGAGGATGCCCGCTGGCAGGGCGACCATGCCCATGCCGATAACCGTGATGCAGCCACCAAAAAATTTCCCCATGGGTGTAATGGGGGTCACGTCTCCGTAGCCCACGGTTGTGAGGGTAGCCATTGCCCACCACATGGAATCGGGGATGCTACCGAACGCATCGGGCTGGATTTGATGCTCGATGAGGTAGATGCCGCTGGATGCCAGCATCAGCAGCACCAGCAGAATAAACAGCGCCGCGAACAATGAGCTGGCCTCCTCCTTCAGTACCGACAATAAAATATTCATGGCGCCGGAGTAACGGGTAAGCTTGAAAATACGCAGCAGCCTTACCACTCTCAGGAAGCGCAGGTCGATACTCACAAAGAACATCAGGTAGAACGGCAGGATCGCCAGGAGGTCGATTAACGCCATTGGCGACAGCGCGTATTTTAGCCGCGTCTGCCCGCTTCGATGACCGTCTTCTCCTCGAATCTCCGGCGCGGTCCAGAGGCGGAGCAGGTATTCGATGGTAAATATTGCGACCGAGAAGACTTCAATCCGGTAGAATTCCTGCGCGTATTGATTGCCGTATCTGGGCACGGACTCCAGCACGATTGCGATGACATTCAGCACGATCAGGGCGATAAGAAAAATATCGACAGAGCGGCCGAGGAGGTCGTTTTCGCGGTGCGGTTGGAGAAGTTCCGCAATACGTTGTCGTAGCGCGTGCGCCATCGTGACTCCAGTGTCAGCCGGGCCCGGCAAAGTTCTGCTGGTGTTGCCGGCCGGGCATACAAAGATTGGCAGCCGCCCCGCGTTCGCAGTCACCCCCCCTGGCAGTGCCGGGGTTTCGTAGGATAACTGCCTTCACCGGTTTTCGCGGTCCCGGGGCACAATGTCCCTGGCCGCTGAATTGTATTTGGCGCCGGTCACAGGGCCCAATTTGAACCCGGTAATGTCAAATATACAACACGATGGCCGATTGGTGTGGTATTCATGGCAAGGTTCGAATGCTTATTGGTCTCCGGTCACGATACCAATTTGCCGGGAATTTTCAAATTTTATTGGCCTGTCACGGAAATTGCTATTGCCTCGGGACCGAGCGGTATGTCGAGATACAACCAGACACCCAATAGAGCAGTCCAGCCCAACAACAGTACCAGGGAATAGGGAAGCATCAGGGCAATGATGGTGCCTATGCCGGCATTGGGCTGATAGCGCTGGGCAAAGGCAACCACGATGCCAAAGTAGGGCATTAGCGGTGTTATGATGTTGGTGCTGCTATCACCGATCCGGTAAGCCGCTTGCACGGCCTCCGGGGCGACGCCATAGAGCAGCAGCATCGGGACGAATACCGGCGCGATGACGCTCCACTTTGCCGATGCACTCCCTATGAGAAGGTTGATGGCTGCCGCCAATGGAACAAACAGTAGTAGCACCAGTGTGCTATCCAACTGGCTTGCCTGCAGTAATTCGGCGCCACTAATGGCGGTAATCAGTCCGAGTTGGGTCCAGGCAAAATAATTGACGAACTGGGCGGCGAAAAACATCAGTACCAGATAGCCAGCCATCAGGCGCATCGCGCTTTCCATACTTTCAATGATGTCCTTGCCGCCGCTGAAACGGCCACTTGCCAAGCCGAACACACTGCCTGCAAGGGCGAAATACAGGGCAATAATGGTAACAATGCCTTTGATGAACGGGCCACTCAAAATACTGCCCCGATCATCCCTCAGCCAACCGGTTTCCGGCACCAGCGCCAGCGCCAGCAACACGCTAAAACCCGCACTGGCCACCGCCACATAGCGTAGCGCCTTCCTGTCACGGGGCTCGAGCGTCAGGGATGCAGTTTCCGGTGGCTCAGCATCGAAGTGTTCAGGCAGGCGCGCAATGGTGATTTTCTCGGTAACCTGCGCCACCAGCCAGGCAACGATCAGGGTGGATGCCGCCATAAAGTAGTAATTGGCGGCGGGACTTACATTGGCAGAACTATCGACCAGCCTGGCCGCTTCGGTAGAAATGCCGGATAGCATGGCATCGAGGGGTCCGATGGCGAGATTCGCACTGTAACCGGCTGATACGCCCGCAAAGGCTGTCGCAATGCCCGCCAGCGGAGGTCGACCGGAAGCAGCAAAAAGCGCTGCAGCCAGGGGAATCAATACGACATAGCCGGAATCGGCGGCAAGGCTTGACAGTACCCCCGCCAGGGCAACGAACCAGCTGAGCGCAGCGGGCGTCGCGACATTGACGAGGCCGCGCAGCAGCGCGCTGAGCATGCCCGACTGTTCCGCGATACCGATTCCCAACATGGCGACCAGCACGGTGCCCACCGGCGCGAAACCGGTAAAATTGCTAACAGCCTCGGTAAGGATTCGCTGCAGGCCCTCCCGGGATACCATGTTGAAAACTACCACCGGCTCGCCACTGACCGGGTGGCTGGTGCTCAAACCGGTGGCCGAGAATAGCCACGATAGCAGAATGACCAGCAGGCTCAGGTAGACGAAAAGGAGAGTCGGGTGGGGAATGCGGTTGCCGAGAGTTTCCACCCTGTCGAGCCAACTGCCAGATGTGCTAATCATAGGTGTCGCAGCTCCCCTCATTCTTTGACCGGCGGTATGGCGAGCCCCATGCTCCGCCCGCGGGCAGTGTACTGATTGCTATTGGGTATATCAAAGCTGTGGCGGCGCACTCGAACCTTACTCACTGTCGATCAAAGCTCGATGGGGCTTGTTATACTGGTGTTTTGGTCGGACCCGCTTGTAACCGCAACACATCACGCAGCAGGTGACGCATGCCCGATTATGCCAGTATATTGAACACCATTGTCGAGGGTTCGCTGGAGCAATCCGCCCTGTCATCGGCGGCGGCGCGCTGCCTGGGTACCCCACGACTGCTGCACTGGCGACCCGGAGAGGCGCGAGCGAGCTGGCAGTTGAACGCGAAGTACCTCAACAGCCGAGGGTTTCTGTTTGGCGGCTACTACGCGGTATTGGCGGACTTTGTGCTGGCCTATGCCGCGATGACTGTACTTGAGCGGGACGAGCAATATGTTACCCAGGATCTGGCGGTTTCGTATTACAAGCCGATTGCCAGCGGAACCCTGTATTTTGTGGCCGAAGTCGTGACGCGTACCCGGTCACGCATCTGTGTGCAATGCCGGGTGCTGGATGAATTCGACAATCTGCTGGCGCTGGCGTCTGCGACCCAACACGTTCGTCCCTTTGCAGGAGAAGTCCCGGCTAACGGATGAGGTCTCGCAGGGATAACTTGCCGCTACCGCTGCGATTTGTCAGCTGCGCCAGCAGCAGTTCTGCGGTTGCCAGTGCGTCAACCAGCGCGTTATGTCCCGGGTAGTGGGGCAAGTTATAGCGGGTGCGGCAGTTGGCCAGGCGCAGGCCGTTTTTCGGTGGCACAGAACCCTGGCGGATCATCCTGCGCTGCTCCATCTGGAGTGTGTCGATATAGGGCAATAACAGCGGTGTCTGGTACAACTTGCAGCTGACCTGGTTGAGGAAGGACAGATCCAGCACGGCGTGATGGAATACCAGTATTCGGCCCCGAGCCACCTCCAGGAAACGCTCCATCATGGCCTCCCTGCTGATGCCAGCGACCAGCTCGCAGTCACGCAGTTGGTGAATGGTTGCGCTTTGACCTACCCCCCGCTCGCTGCAGAGTAAATAGTGCTCGGCCGTGCTGAGCTTGATGCCGGCATTGGCTATCACCACCCAGCCGATACTCAGCATCTCTCCCTCAGCCGCAGACAATGCCGAGGTTTCAGTGTCCGCCACCAGAAACTCCAACTTGCGCCAATCGGTGCCGCCTGCGGGGTATGTTCCTGACCAGCATTTGGCGAGGGCAGGGCTATTGGACTTGCGACCATACCAGGCCCTTTTCAGTTTCAGGCCCATCATTAGCCAAAGCCTGCCCTGAATTTCAAGCGCACCGCTGTTTGAGCGTCATCGACAATAGTGAAAGCATCCCGCAACTGTTCTTTCGCCAGCTTTGGTAGATCCTTGGGGCTGCAAAGGTTGGTGGTCTTCTCGCCGCGGGCGACCTGCTTGGCCTGGGATTTGATTCGAAGTTGCATGATAAAGTGCAATGCATCCTGCAGGTTGCGGCTGTCGTTTATCGTTAACATTTTGTTACTCGCCAGCTCCTTGAGGCGTTCGTCGGTATTGACCGCCGTGATCTTATGGGCGAGGGCGTGGATGCGAACGATATCGATGATAGGAATCACGCCACGTTTCTTCAGGTCGAGGGTGTCACGATGCTCTCCATTGCGCTCTACCAGAAAACGCCTGAATATTCCCAGCGGCGCAGGTGCATCGAGTACGTTGGCTGCGAGGGCGGCGAGGAAAATGCCATTACGCGAGACTGTTTCCAGCATATATTGCTGTAATTGGCGGCATAATTCGGCATCGCCATAAACGGCCCGCAGATCGAAAAAGATGCTGACCCGCATTACGGCGCCCGGCGTGGGTGAGTTCGTCCAGCGATCGACGGTGCGCTTCCAGCCATTGAGGGTTTGGCGCCATTCGTCGGTAGTTGCCATCACCTCGCCCGGGCAGTAGACATAGCCACAGGCATCCAGGCCATCGCAAATGGCATGCGCCATTTTTTCGAACCAGGGCTTGTGTTCGTCCTTGAGTTCGTTGGCTATCAACAAGCCGTTATCCTGGTCAGCATTGATAAGCTGTTCGCTCCGCGCCTGGGAGCCGAACCCGAGCCAACAGAAGGATACCGGTGCCGGCCCGGCTTCCTCCATGTAGAGCTCTATCAGGCGGGTGGTAACAGCATCACTGATGGCGGTGAGAATATGCCCTACCTGGTTGGCCCGCACCCCCGCATTGACCCATTGCACCAGCAGGTTGGGCATATTCTTGACTACCGCCCTGAGTCCTTCAATGTCTTTCTGTCGGGATACATGCTGCACCAGGTATACCGGGTCATCCTGGCGTGCGAGCATCATATCCGACGTGGTGATAATGCCGACCAGCTTGCCATCGTCGATGATGGGAAGGTGGTGGTAACCCTGCTGGGTCATAAACAGGGTCGCGTCAAAAACCGTTGAATTGGATCCGATGCCCTGTGGATCCCGGGTCATCACCCGGGATATTTCCTGGTCGGCGGGCATATCGGTGGCGAGCACCCGTGATCGCAGGTCACGATCGGTGACGATTCCGCAGACATGGTCGCCATCCATGACGATGGCAGACGAAACCCGGCGCTCGCTCATTGCCCTTGCCACCGCGGCAATGGTATCGGTGTGCTTCACGCTAAGCACATTCTTGCTCATGAGCGATTCGATCTGGCGCATCATGCTGCTGGGGACGGGTTCATGCCGGGCGGCACGCCGCAGTCGCCGGCTACGCTGGCTGGTGAAGAAGCGATCGACATACCGGTGCTTGTTGCGCAGCCAGTGATAGTGCTCGTCGTCTAGCAGGTAAATCAGGCAATCCTCGATGACGCTGGCGATGATATGCTCTTCTTTATTGATGCTGGAAAGGTTAAAACATTCACCCTCACCGAGCCGATCGACCAGGCGATTCTGGTCATCGCGCAGCTCGATCGCCCCGCTCCGCACTACGCGCAGGCCATCCTGGTCTCTATCGAGGTCAAACACGTAGCCCTGGTTGTAATAAGTGATTTCCAGCTGGGCCACTACTTTGGTGAAGTCACTCGCTGGCAAGTCGTTGAATGGCAGGCAGTCGCGCAGGAAATCTGCCACCATATTCAATTCCGGGCTGTCTATCTCCGGGGCAGGGCTGGTTTCGTTCATATTCGTACTAGTACTCTTTCAGGGTGATATTGTCGCATGCAGAGCTTACCAGATGATTCAAGTCAAGGCGTAGCCTGCAGGTGGCGCGCCCTTTTCAAAGGCTGCAACGATGGATTGGAGCATCTGGTAAGCTCCCTCCGGGCGGACCG
>JAHEGP010000179.1 GCA_024645065.1 Cellvibrionales bacterium
CTCGATAAAAGCAGTCGTTACCGGACCGTCGATGAAGGCCGGGTGGCGCAAAATATTGTGCAGGAACAGCTTGTTATTGTTGACTCCCAGCAAACCGATGTCCGCAAGCGCCGAAGCCGCCCGCCGCGCCGCTATTTGCCGCGTTTCCCCATAGCCGATTACCTTGGCCAACATCGGATCGTAGTGTGAGCTCACCTGCTGCCCTGGTTGAATGCCATGGTCCACTCTAACACCAGCTCTATGCGGCAAATCCCAGACCAGCACCACACCGGTCTGGGGCATAAAGTCATGGCGCGGGTCCTCCGCATAGAGACGGACTTCTATCGCATGGCCTCGCAGCTCGATCTGCCCCTGCTGCAAGGGCAGTGGCTCGCCTGCCGCCACCAGAAGCTGCCACTGCACCAGGTCCTGTCCGGTAACCAGTTCGGTGACGGGATGCTCAACCTGCAGGCGGGTATTCATCTCGAGAAAATAAAACTGCTTGTCGGCATCGACCAGAAATTCAACCGTTCCGGCGCCACGATAGTTGCAGGCCCGGGCGGCCTCAACCGCCGCAGCACCCATGCGCTCGCGCAGCCCGGTATCGACGAAGGGCGAAGGCGCCTCCTCGACGACTTTCTGGTGGCGCCGCTGAATCGAGCAGTCCCGCTCACCCAGGTGCACCACGTTGCCATGGGCGTCGGCAAACACCTGAATTTCTATGTGGCGTGGTTGCAGCACCGCCCGTTCCAGGATCAGCTCGTCGCTACCGAAAGCCGTTCTCGCCTCCGAGCGCGCTATGGCTATCTGCTCGGCCAGATCATCGGCGTGGTGAACCAGGCGCATACCTCTACCGCCACCGCCGGCAGAGGCTTTCACCATGATGGGAAAGCCTATTTCTGCGGCTCGCTGCAGCAGCGTTTGGTCGCCCTGATCAGCGCCCTGGTAGCCGGGGATACAGGGCACACCTGCCTCCAGCATGGCTATTTTCGAGAGCCGCTTGCTGCCCATCAATTCGATGGCCTCGGCCCCGGGGCCGATGAAGGTCAAGCCGGCTGTTTCACAGGCCCGGGCAAAGGCTGCATTTTCAGATAAAAAGCCGTAGCCGGGGTGGATCGCATCGGCACCGCTGCGCTGAGCCGCCTCGATAATATTGGCCGCGACCAGGTAGGATTCGCCAACGGCCGCTGGCCCGATGCAGACCGCCTCGTCGGCCGCGCTCACGTGCAGGGCATCGGCGTCGGCCTCACTGTAGACCGCAACCGTGCGGTAGCCGAGATCCCGCGCGCTGCGTACGACCCTGACTGCGATTTCACCACGATTGGCTATCAAGATTTTATGCATAATGAATTCCATAACTCTGGCTAGAGGAAAGAAGCATGGGTAAACATCTCCTTCCTGCGATCAAATAACCCGGGGGCTGTCCGCCCGCTGAAAGTGCTACAGCGCCCAGCCGGGCCGCCGCTTCTCGAGAAAGGCGCGGGTGCCTTCCTGACCCTCCTGACCGCGCATGGCGACACAAAAATCATCCGCCGCACGATCCAGCAGTTGCTCCAAATCCACCTGGCCCACGTCAAGCAGCAGCTGTTTGGTCACGGCATTGGCCGTGGGCGCGCAGCGCTTCAACTGCTTCAGCACATCGTCCAGCCGGGATTGCATTTGCCCGGCGCCCTCGCTGACAAAATGCACGATGCCCAGTTGCTGCGCCGCCATACCGTCCACCCGCTCGCCCAGCAACGCCAGACGCCGGGCCTGGGTCAAACCAATCCGTGCCACCACGAAGGGAGCTATCTGGGCGGGAATGATACCCAGACTGGTTTCCGGCATGGCAAACCGGGCGTTCCGGTCGGCAATGGCTATATCGCTGATACAGGCCAGGCCGAAGCCACCTCCGAGCACCGCCCCCTCCAGCAGGGTAACCACCAGCTGCGGCGCGCGATTGACCTGGCTAATCATGCGCCCGAAAATGCGGTTGAATTCCCAGGTCGCGCGTTCGATGGCGGTTTCGTCCAAACCGCGCTTGTTCATGCTCCCAATGTCACCACCGGCGCAGAAGTTGCCCTCTGCACCCCGCAATACCACCGCACGCACTTCCCGTCGCCCGGCAATGGCATCGAACACCGCCATCAACTCCTCCACCAAACCGATATTCATGGCATTGCGTTTTTGCGGGCGATTCAGCGTGATGTAAAGGACACCACCTTGTTGGTCGAGCAACAACTCCTGGCATTCTGGTAACGACATCGCGCTTCTCCGGAGGGGATTGGGTTACAGCCGCGCAATGCCAAAGGTACTGGCATTGAGTTGGCGGCGATCGGCGTCGCGGCAAATACGCAAAACGAAGCCGACGACGGCGCGGGTATCCCGGGGATCAATCAGGCCGTCGTCCCATAGTCGCGCGGTGTTGGCGAGGGCACGTGATTTCGCTTCCATGGTATCGACGGTATCCTTCTCCAGCGCGTCCAGCAGTTCAGTATTGACCTGCCCTGCGCGCTGCATTTTTGCCTCAGCGACCGTGCGCAATACACTGCCGGCCTGGGCCGGGCCCATCACCGATACCACGCTGCGCGGCCAGGCAAACATAAAGCGCGGGTCCATACCCCTGCCGCACATGGCATAGTTGCCGGCCCCGTAGGAACCGCCAACGACAACGCTGATTTTGGCAACCGTGCTATTGGTCACCGCCTGGATCAGCTTGGAGCCGTGCTTGATAATCCCCGCCCTTTCCGATTCAGTGCCAACGATGAACCCGGTGGTATTGTGGAGGAAAAGCAACGGGGTTCCGGCTTGCTCACACAGTTGGATGAACTGGCCCGCTTTCACTGACCCGTTAGCAGTGATCGGGCCGTTGTTGCCAATGACACCACAGGCGTGCCCCTGAATTTCAATATGTCCGCACACCGTGCCGACATCGTAGTCGGGCTTGAAATCCAGATAGTCCGATCCGTCGGCAATACGCGCGATGATTTCGCGCACGTCGTAAGGTATCTTGGGATCCTCGGGTACGATACCCAGTAGTTCCTCAGCGTCCAGCAGCGGCTCGGCGTAGCCCTTGCCCTGCAGCGACGATGTACCTTCATTCCAGCCCAGCTTGGCGGCAATCTCCCGGGCTATCCGAATACCGTCAGCATCGTTTTCGGCCAGGTAATCCGCCGTGCCGGCTACTTCACTGTGCATCTCGGCGCCCCCAATCTCCTCGTCGGTGGCAATCTCCCCGGTTGCAGCCTTCAGCAGCGGGGGCCCGGCGAGGTAAACTGTCGACTGCTTGCGAATCATGATGACGTAATCGGACAGGCCAGGCTGGTAGGCCCCGCCGGCCGTAGCACTGCCGTGCACCACGGTTATCTGGGGAATACCGGCAGCGGACAGGCGCGCCTGACGCGCAAAGCCCGAACCCGACGGACCAAAGAAATCACCCAACAGCTTGAGATTGCCGCCACCACTCTGGGCGAGGCAAATCACCGGCAGTTTGTTCTGCAGCGCCAGGTGCAGCATGCGTTGGCGTTTGGCGCTACCCAGCGGCGTGATACTGCCACCTTTGGTGAGGTAGTCATCGACCAGCACCATGCAATTGACGCCGGCCACATAGCCGATGCCGGCAATGCAACTACCCCCGGCGGCCGAGCCATCGGTATCTTCCTCCTGCATGTAGCCACACAGTGTCGAGAGCTCCAGAAACGGCGCGCCGGCATCCAGCAACAACCCCAGGCGCTGGCGAGGCGGCAATAGACCACGCTCGATGTAGCGCGGTGCTTTGTGTTCTGCAGCCTCGATGACACGGCACTCGATTGTGCGAAACTCGTCCACAGCAAGGGCCATCACCCGCGCGTTGCGGATGAATTGCTCCGTCTGGGCATTCACCTGGGTCTCTATTACAGCCATCTATCGAATCACCCCTTTTGTGTTGCCGGGCTACTTGCGCTTGCCCGGCAATATGTTCATTTGCTTGCAAATAATACTCAGCATGACTTCGTCGGCACCGCCACCGATCGAGGCCAGGCGACCGTCCCTATAGGCACGGGCCACCGGGTTATCCCACATATACCCCATCCCGCCCCAGTATTGCAGGCAGGAGTCGGTGACTTCACGAATCAGACGGCCGGCCTTGAGTTTGGCCATGGACGCCTTGAGGGTCACATCCTCACCGTTGATGTAGCCCTCTACCGCATCGTAGGTGAGCGCCCGCAGTGCTTCGATCTCGGTTTGCAGCTCCGCCAGGCGAAAATGCACCACCTGGTTATCCAGAATCGACTTGCCAAAAGCCTGGCGCTGGCGGGTGTACTCGATGGTATCGTTGATGCAAACTTCCAGTGAGCGGAGGTTGCCCGCGGCAGCGAACAGGCGCTCCTCCTGGAATTGCAGCATCTGGTAGATAAATCCCGCGCCCTCGTCACCGATACGAAAACGCTGCGGCACCCTCACCTCGTCAAAAAATATTTGCGCGGTATCGGACGATCGCATGCCGAGTTTATTGAGCCGCTCGGAAAAGGTGATCCCCGGGGTTTTGGTTGGCACCACGATCAGCGATTTATTCTGATGGGGCTTGTCATCGCTGGTATTGGCCAGCAGGCAGATAAAGTCGGACTGGGTGGAATTGGTAATCCACATTTTGCTGCCGTTGATGATGTAGTCGTCACCATCCTTGCTGGCATGGGTTTTGATCGCCGCTACATCCGAACCGGCGCCGGGCTCGCTGACGCCAATCGAACACACCGCATCACCGGCAATTGCGGGAACCAGGAATTCCTCGCGCAGCGCGTCACTGCCAAACTTCGCCAGCGCCGGGGTTGCCATGTCGGTTTGCACACCGATACCCATCGAGACACCGCCACTACGCACCGCGCCCAGCTCCTCGGAAAATACGATCTGGTAGCTGTAGTCCAGCCCAAGTCCTCCATACTGCTCGGGCTTGCAAATACCGAGCAGGCCCAGGTTACCCATCTGCTTGAATACCTCATGGGCCGGGAAAATACCGTCCTGCTCCCACTGGTCACAGTGCGGGTTGAGCTCCTTTTCCACGAACTGCCTGACGGTCTGCCGGATGGCCTGGTGTTGTTCAGTCAAACGCATGCTGCACCTCCCTCATAATCGGTTCTGCGTCGCCGGCATCCACCGCCCGGAGGAAAGCCGGACGCGCCTTGAGGCGCTGCAGATAGGCCTGCAGGTGCGGGGCATAATGCTTCGCCATGTTGAGCTGCTCTCCCAGGAACAGGGCATAACCGACACAAATGTCGGCAATGGTAAAGCGATTATCGACCAGGAATTCCCGCGTCTGCATGTGGGCGTCCAGCATGCGCAGGCGCCCCAGGAAAAAGCCCCGATAGTCCGCCACCGCCTGGGGTAATTTGCGCTCATCCGGTTCCAGCAGGGTGTAGCGAATCATTACCGTCTGGGGAAAGGTAATGGTGGCGTCGCTGTGGAATAGCCAATTGATATAGCTGGCATATTCCGGGTGATCGGGCCTGACACCGAACTGGTACTGCTGGTAGCGCTCCACCAGGTAATGGCAGATGCCGCTGGACTCGGTCATGCGTGCGTCGCCGTCGATAAAATACGGCACGGTCCCCAGGGGATTGATGCCCAGGTAGTCCTTCTTGAACACCCGGGGCGGAAACGGCAGCTCGATTAACTCGTAGGACATACCCATTTCTTCCAGCGCCCACAGGGGTCGCAGCGAGCGGGAGTCCTTACAGTGATACAGCGTCATGCTCATGTATTTCCATCCTCATTTTTGATCGATCCACCGGTAGCGTCGGCCCACATTTATAGCTGGTACTGCCTGGCAGCCAGGTCGCGCATGATTTCTTCGGATCCGCCGCCAATGGCATTGACCCGGACCTCGCGGTAGATCCGCTCAACCCTGCTGCCACGCATGTAGCCGATACCACCGAGTATCTGCATGGCTTCCCGGGCGCAGAACTCCATGGTCTGGCTGCACTGCACCTTGAGCAGGGCGATATCGCCGGCATCTTCATTGCCCAGGGCGACCTGCCGCGACACCCACTGCAAATAGGCCTGGGTCGCATTAATACGCTGTTTCATCTCGGCAATCTTGTGCCGAATCACCTGGTGATCCGCCAGTCGCTGGCCGAAGGTCTTGCGCTCCCGCGCCCATGCCACGGCTTCCTCCAGGCAGACCCGGGCGTAGGCCTCCATGGCCGCAGACATCCCCATGCGCTCGCCATTGAAGTTGTTCATGATCACTTTAAAGCCCTGGTTTTCTTCTCCCAGCAGATTGCCCACCGGCACCCGCACCTGGTCAAAGTAGATGGTGGCCGTATCCGACGCCCACCAGCCCTGCTTGCGATCCAGTGCCGTGCGCGACACCCCCTCGCTGGCGGCAGGTATTAGCAGCGCAGACACGCCTTTCGCACCCGCGCCACCGGTACGCACCGCGGTGGTATACCAGTTGGCGTGCATACCACCGGTGATATAGGTCTTGGAACCATTGACCAGGTAGTGATCCCCATCACGCTCGGCGCTGGTCGCCAACTGTGCCACATCCGAGCCGGCTCCGGGCTCAGTAATACACAGGGAAATACGCTTGCTGCCACTAAGCACCGCCGTCGCCACCTCTTCCTTCAAGGCCTCGGGGGCGAAATTCACCACCGGCGGCAGGCCAATATTGTGCACCAGTAAACTGGTGCTGACGCCCCCGACGCCAAACCGCGCCAG
>JAHEGP010000180.1 GCA_024645065.1 Cellvibrionales bacterium
CATCGATCCCGTGTATGAACGTCACGTCGTGACATTTGCGAATCAACAATACTCAGGAAACTCCTATGACAACCACCCCCCAAGTCATCGTCGGGCACCTGATCGGTGGCCAGGCCATCGCTGATATTGGCCGAACCCAGCCCGTATTCAATCCGGCCACCGGCGCGGTCAGTCGCCACGTAGCGCTGGCCAGCAAGGCGACCGTCGAATCCGCTATCAGCAGCGCCGAGGCAGCGTGGCCCGATTGGCGCAATACACCCGCCATCAAACGGGCCCGGGTAATGTTCCGCTTCAAGCAACTGCTGGAAGACAATGCCGATGCCATTTGTGAGTCGATCAGCGCAGAGCACGGCAAGGTATTGAACGACGCCATGGGCGAACTGCAACGAGGTATCGAAAACGTTGAATTTGCCTGCGGCGCACCGCAGTTGCTCAAGGGCGAGCACAATGTCAATGTCGGGCCCGGCATCGACAGCTGGAGCGAGTTCCAGCCCCTGGGCGTGGTGGCCGGCATCACGCCGTTCAACTTTCCCGCGATGGTGCCCCTGTGGATGTGGCCGCTGGCGGTTGTGTGCGGCAATTGTTTTATCCTCAAACCGTCCGAGCGCGACCCCAGTTCCGCCCTGTTGATAGCCGATCTGGCCCAGCGCGCCGGGTTACCGCCCGGCGTACTCAATGTGGTCAACGGCGACAAGGAGGCGGTCGATACCCTGCTGACGGATTCCCGGGTCAAGGCGATCAGTTTTGTCGGCTCGACGCCCATTGCCGAGTATATCTACGCCACTGGCAGCGCCCATGGCAAGCGCGTGCAAGCTCTGGGGGGCGCCAAGAATCACGCCATTGTGATGCCCGATGGCGATATCCAGGGGGCTGTGGATGCCCTGATGGGCGCCGCTTACGGCTCCTGTGGTGAACGCTGTATGGCCATTTCCGTCGTCGTCGCGGTGGGCGAGCAGACCGCGAACCAGCTGATTGCCGGACTCAAGGCGGAAATGCTCGGGATGAGGGTCGGCCCCGGCAGCGACAACAACAACGACATGGGCCCGCTGGTCACCCGCGAGCACCGTGACAAGGTGGCCGCCTATGTCGATGCCGGTGTCGCCGAGGGCGCCGAGTTAGTGGTCGATGGTCGCGCGCTGCGGGTAGACGGGCATGAGCAGGGCTTCTTTCTAGGGGCTTGCCTGTTCGATCGTGTGGGCGCAGAGATGAGCATCTATCGCGATGAAATATTCGGTCCGGTGCTCTGTGTGGTGCGCGTCGCAAGCATGCAGCAGGCCATGGACCTGGTCAACGCCCACGAGTACGGCAACGGCACCTGCATATTTACCCGCGATGGCGAGGCGGCGCGTTACTTCAGCGACAACATCCAGGTTGGCATGGTGGGTATCAACGTACCCTTGCCGGTGCCGGTGGCCTACCACAGCTTCGGCGGCTGGAAGCGCTCGCTGTTTGGCGATTTACATGCCTACGGTCCCGATGGCGTGCGCTTTTACACCAAGCGCAAAACCATCACCCAGCGTTGGCCGACATCCGGCGTGCGCGAGGGTGCCCGGTTTTCGTTTCCCAGCCACGGTTGAATGGCCGCGATGTCGATGGAACTCTCGATGACTACATCACGTCCCTGAGCAATTCCCGGCCAATGATGAGCCGCTGGATTTCGCTGGTGCCCTCATAGATCGACGTGACGCGCACATCCCGGGCCAGCCGCTCCAGGGGGTAGTCCCGGGTGTAGCCGGCGCCGCCCATCATTTGCAACGCGCTGTAACAGGCGTCATTGGCCTTTTCGCTGGCAAACAATTTTGCCATTGACGCCGCGGCGCCGAAGGGTCGCCCCTGCTGTTTGTCCCAGGCGGCCTGCATGATCAACAGGCGGGCGGCTTCCAACTCGGTGTAACGATCGGCCAGCATCCACTGCAAACCCTGGAAGTTGCCAATTTTCTGGCCAAATTGCTCGCGCTCGCCGAGAAAATCCCGGGCGTGATCCATGGCGGCCAAACCCACTCCCAGCGCCAGCGAGGCTATCCCTATGCGCCCGCCAGCCAGCTCACCCACGGCGACCCTGTAACCGTCACCGGGGGTTCCGAGCAACGCCGAGCCAGGCACGCGGCAGTTGTCGAAGTAAACGCTGTTGGTGGATGAGCCCGACTGCCCCATCTTATGTTCTGCGGGTCCTACGCTAAGCCCCTCGGCACTCGTCTCGACAATAAAACAGGAGATGCCCTTGCTCGCTGGTACATCGGGATCAGTCACCGCCCACACCACGAATACCCCGGCATATTCTGCACTGGTAATGTAAAGCTTGCTGCCATTCAATATCCAGGCGTCGCCATCGCGCACCGCCCGGGTGCGCATGGCCGAGGGGTCAGAGCCAGCCACCGATTCGGTCAGGCAAAATCCCGCGGCGGAATATTCGCCACTGCATATGCGGGGGATGTAATGTTGCTTTTGCTCTTCATTGCCCACCGCCTGGATCACCTCTGCCACCATATTGCTGACAGACATCGTAACGGCGGTCGAGGCACAGGCCCGAGCAATTTCCGTAATGGCGACGCTAAAGGCAACAACCCCTGCCTCACTGCCACCGTATTCGGCATTCACGTTCAAGCCCATGAAGCCCAGCTCGGCCAGGCTCTTGAGATTGGCCAGGAATTGCACCCTGCCCTGGCCCCGGTCCAGAGCGTCAGCGTTGGCCAATAACTGGTCGCTGGCGAACTGCCGCGCGGTTTGTTGAACCATTATTTGCTCTTCGGTTAACGACAGCTGCATGGTGTATTCCTCGTGATCAGGGCCTGGTTTGGGAGGAGGACATGGGCAAAGATAGCACCTCGCCATGCCAGCGGCAGGTATTGTGCCACCCCTTGAACAGGCCTTTGAAACTCGCCTGTGGAGCTTGTCATTGTCGCTTTTACCACCGCGACTGTCGACTAAAATACTCACTCTGCGGCGCGTGCCCGCCGCTGGCTTTTTCAGCTCAAGCCACTTATTCCGGGGCCAATTCCATTCCTGCCACATGGATCATCCCCTTCAATGAATCTGCTCTCGACCAGAAAAAAGACGGCGCTGATCTTACTTTGCGGTGCGGCGTTCGGCGCGCAAGCCGCAAAGCTCGACCAAAGCCTGCAGGTTGTCGGCGACACCCACCGCAGCGCGGAGAAATCACAACAGAGGGTTGATCAGCTGGCGATGCAGCAACAAAAACTGCTGGAAGAATATCGCAGGCTCAACAATAGCCTGGAGTACCAGCAGGCCTATACCCGGGAGCTGGAGCAGTTGCAGGCATCCCGGGAACAGCAGATCGCGGCGCTGACGCAACAAATAGACGATGCCCGCATTACCCATGACAGACCCCTACGCCAGAGCCAGCAGCAGCCGCCACCTCGCGCGCCACTTCCTCGCCAACAAGGAATACGCCAAAGTCATTGAATACTACGAGGGTGCCCTGCAAGCCAAGGGACTGGCCGATATCGCCAACCGTGAATTGCAGCGCGAACTCGCCCACGCCTACTTGCTGAACAAGAATTACCCCGACGCCGCAGCCACCTTCAAAAAAGTTCGGGCAAGCCCACAGGCGGCCCGCAGCGACGACTATCTGCTGTTGGCCCAGGCCCAGTTCCAGACCAAAGACTATGTAGCCGTCGTCGATACCCTGGATCGGCTTAGCCAACAGGGCTTCGAGCTGGATAGCGGGCAACTGCGCCAGGCCATGGCCCTCTACTACCGTTCCGGCGCTTACCCCCAGGCTGAGGTGCTGTTGAAAAAACTGTTGCTACGGGAGCCGGACAACCCTGAATTCTGGCATCAACTGGTCGCGCTTTATCTGCAGCAAAACCAGCAGCGCAAGGCGCTGGACCAACTGGCCCTCGCCCACAGCAAGGGAGTGGCGTTCAACGAGCAACAATTGTTACTGCTGGCAGACCTGTATGCCGCCAACAAGAACCCTTATGCCGCCGCAGAGTTACTGCAGTCGGAGATGCGTAAAAAAACCGTGGCCGACAACGGGAAAAATTCTCGCAAATTGTTTGAATTCTGGCTCCACGCCAGAGAGAAAGCAAAGGCCATCAAGGCATTGGCCCGGGCTGCCAGGAATTCTAACGATATCACGCTTTTTCTCTACCTGGCGCAGCTGCAGATGGAGCAGGAGGATTACCGGGGGATGCGAAATACCATGCTCGCTGCCTGCGCCGAACCGCTGGACGAGAACCACGTTAGCCGCGCCAAATCGATATCCTTGACCCGTAGCCGGCATGCCTCCATAACCCGTAAACCTGAGCCGTACATCAGTTGGGCACAAATCTGGTGCTGGCCATCCAGGTGACTCAACAAAGAACGCACTTCATCCCGACTCAACACGACCGGCAGCTTGCGGGGCTGAGCGGCCCGTGCGAAATCATCAAGGCTTATATCCTGCTTGCCCAGTACCTTGCGATAGAGATACATTAAGGCGTTCAAGGCCGTTTTCTGCGTAGACGGAGTTACATTGCGCTCCAATGCCAGGTATTCAAGAAACGCCACGATGGCCGACTCATCCAGTGCAGTGGGATGCTGCATCTTGTTAAAGCGAATGTAATAGACAATCCAGTAAATGTACGTTTTCTCGGTACGCTTGCTGTATTGCCTGGCCCGCAGATGATCGCGAACCGACTGGATAAATGGCGAACTCATAGCACTTCTTTGTACTGTATATACTTACAGCTTATCGATCATTGCCTGCTAACGCAAGCACAAGCTATTATGAAGCGTAACGTACTTAGGGAAAGTAATCGTAACAGGGAGTTTTCAGCATGATTCAAGCCGATGACAAACACTGCCGCCAAGCCACTTTGAGGGATATGAGCCACCTTGACGTGTTACATCACGTCACTTTGTCAGCTTTTAACTGTTATGCCCCAAATGCTAGTGTTCGAAACTATGTGCGAAATTAATTTTCTGATCCAGCCCTTAAGGAAAACGAGGTACAGTCTGAAACATATCCTATCAACAAAGGAGTGAGAGATGTCTAGAAAAGTCGGTGATCGTTATGTCTGCGAAAAGTGTGGCGCACAGCTCGTTTATGAAAAGCCATGTCCTTGTCCCGAGGAGATGCCGCATTCAGAGATATGCTGTGGAGAGCAAATGAAACGGATGGAAGGCATGAGCTCCGAAAAGGCGCACTAGATTCTCGTTTAGAATTGGCTTAGAGAAAGCATAACAAATAAGGATATGTCGCGCTTGCCGCGACATATTCCATTGTTGAACGAGCCCGGTGGTGCGGCTCTTTATTAGTCAATAAATGATTTTGTCGAAGGTGTTTTAAAACCCTGTTTCATTGGCCAGGGTTAATGTGGGCGAGCGGATCCCTCGCCCTGGTAGACGATTAAAAAGCCAGTTCTTTTTACATAGCCGCTAACTTCCTCCCTGTGGATGAATGGCGATGTGTGTGGCGCCCGCCCATTTAGCCAGGTTTGGGTTTCAATAGCTTGATCCCGATAACCACCATTGGTCCTGCACAGTGCGGGCAGCGCAAAGCCGGTTTGTGCTTGACGGGTTTTGGCGGATGATCGACTTTTAATACCCACTGCACGATGCGCAGTAGTGCCTTGGCGTTACCGTGCAGGAAGCCGTAGTCCCGGGTGCGCCGGAACCCTTTGGGCAGAACGTGTTGCATCAGAAGGTGGACAAAGTCCTCCCCTCGCTCAGTGCGGTTTTGCCACTGGCTGCTCCGGCTGTCGCGATAGCGGAAGGTGACATGGGTGCCATCGTCGTGCAGGATGTTGGCATTGCTGATGACCCCGCGATACAAGTAGCGCGACAGGTATTGTAGCGCCTGCTGGCCCCGTTCCACTTTCTGGCATTGCACGACCCAGTTTTTCGGGGTGTGGGTTTGGGCGAGGCCTTCTGCGGCGAGTGCATGCAGCATCGCACCCCGAAACGCTTTCGCCAGGGCTTTGCCATTAAACAGGTAATTCCCCTTGAGCTTGCGCCACTCACGGCGGGCACGATGCACGCCACCACCGGGCATCAGGATGTGCACATGCGGGTGGTAATCGAGTCGCCGTGTGTGGGTGTGCAGCACCGCACACAGACCCAGCTCTGCCGCCAATCCCTGCTGGTTCAGCGCGAAGGCTTTGAGGGTGCTGACGGCACAATCGAACAACAGGGCATAGACCCGGCGACTGTGCGTTTGCGCCAGGGCGCGCAACTCATAGGGCAAGGTAAAGGTCGCCATGTAGTAATTCACCGGCAGCTGCTTCTGGCACTGTCGAGCCAACCAGTCTTGTGTGCTCTGGGAACGTTTCGTCGTAGTGTGGTGCGCCCTTTTCCCCATCGTGAAAATCGTCAAATCCATCGCATTTTAGTACTATTGGCCAACTTCAGCGCAAAATGGCAGTATCAAAAACAGCGGTGGTACGCCGCTATAACAAGGGGCAGCAATCGGACAGCAAACTCTCGGCTTCGCCTCCTGTTTGCAGCCGTTGTACCGGGCGTTATAGGGCTTTATCCATTATCAACAGGGAACGTGGTTAACCAGCAAGTATGGCTATCTACCCAGGCATTCCAATATTAAACTTCGCGGGTAATTTCTATCTCGGCAGTGTTGT
>JAHEGP010000181.1 GCA_024645065.1 Cellvibrionales bacterium
ATGGAAGGCGACGGAATCAAGGCCTCCGCGGTGCGCAACCAGCGCAAGATCTTCAGTACCCTGCGCAAGACGGGGCTGGAGTACCTGTTCTGATACATTTCTCGCTGCTGTCGAGGGATAGTAGTGGATAAACGGCTGCATACCCGGGCGTGGTATTGTTGGCAGCATGACACAGAGGTTCACAAGGCGGCCACACACTGTTTCGGCCCGTTAAAGCAAGCTGCAGAGTATCGCCTGCTACCCCTGGCGGGTGATCGGCGGAACGTGGCGCCGCAGTTGCATTCGCTGTTGGTGGCGCGATCTGGCTGGCGAACCTGGCCTCTGAAACCACCCCATCATCGAACACGCACGGGTGCCAGAACTTCGGTCATCTCGGCACCGGCATTCTGCCAAGGTTCCTCAGTGATCAGCGCTATCGTCCCGGGACGGCTGGCTGCGGCGTCGTTCATAAGCGGCCAGAAGATTGGCGAGCGGATTGGACGTCAAGCCGTGGGCAAAAACGCTCAGCGTAACGGTACAGGCTACGGTCAATATCAGGGTTTTCTCACCGGGTAATTGCTCATTGATCACAATAATGGCAAATACCACGCTCGCCAGGCCACGGGGGCCAAACCAGCCCAGAAAGAGCTTTTCCGGCATGCTTAAACTACTGCTAATCAGAGCAATCAGCATGGGCAACATACGAATCACGGTCAGGCTCAGTATTGAATACAGTAGAATGGGCCAGGTGACCTGCGGTAGAAAGGTGCCAACGACCCCACCCCCAAAAAGTACCCAGGTCAGCAGCGAAAATGTCTCTCCGGTTCCCTCGGCCGCGCGCAACAGGTCCGCCTTGTGCCGGTTGACCAGGGCACCGAACAGCAAGCCGCCGACAAAAGAGGCTATAAAGCCGCTGCCACCGGTTGCCTGCGCCAGGGAAAAGCAGGCTAGTGCCATGGCGACCACATGAACCGGTCGCCAATGACCACCAATCCAGCCCTGCCTGGCGCTAAGGCGCAATAGCCAGCTCATGGCGAGGGTAAGTAGTACGCCGACCATTGCGCCGATACCAATTTCCTGAACCAGGAGACTGAGTGCGAGCTTGGTACCCGTGTCACTGCTGCTGGAATCCACTGCCAGAGCCAAAAAGAGAAACAGGATCGGCACACAGATGCCGTCGTTGAGCCCGCTTTCTGCATTGAGTGACTCGCGCAATTTCTCTGGCACACGCTTGTTGCTGATTACCGCCTTTCCCAGCGCGGCGTCGGTCGGTGCCAACATGGTTGCCAGCAGGGCCATCTCGAAGCCGGTCAGTTCCGGCAGCAGCCATTTGGCGCAGACAAAACCCAGAAGAATCGTCAGCGGCAAGCCGATAATTAGCATATGCCATGGAATCTGGTAACTTCGGCCAAGCAAGCCCAGATTGGCCTTGGCCGCGTCGGTGAATAGCAGCAGCGCCAAAGTGAACTCCGCGATGGTGCGCAAGCCGTGTCGATCGATGTCAATTTGCACCAGACCCAATCCGTCTGGTCCCAGGATGAATCCCAGGGTAACGAACAACAGTGCGCCACCAAAGGGTGTGCGCTCGATACCTCGGGCGAGCGTACTGTAAACAAAGACAACGACTGCGAGGATTGCATAATTCTGGTACATGCGCACACCTGAGCGATATTCCCTTTCACGAGCCTCCGATCAAAGCAGGTTCTGGCTAATCCATCAAGTTGAGTGGTGCCAAAAACACCAGGGAGCTGGGCCGCGTTAATGGATTCATCGGTATAAGCGGGCGAATCAGAACCGTTAATTTCGGTCCAGGCATTGCACGACGGTCGCGGCGAGGATCCGATTGAGATGGCGAACTATATGCTGCTAGCACTGTGTGCTAGTTCCCTCCGTACTGCAGATCCTCCTCGATAAACCTGAGCAGGGCCTCGTGCAGGGCCTCGCGGGGAAAGGCGTTCTGGTCGACGAAAGTTGCACCGACGATCATGGGAGCGTGCGATGGGAACGGCCAGTGCCCAGTGGTCAGCGTTGAGGTAGCCAAGCAGTGTGCTGCCGGGATTGAACTGGTCATAGAAGATGACCTGGCCGTCGTTGCGTGCGTCAACCCTGCCGATCTTTTTATAGCTGCCCACGAGGATGGATGATATGCGTTTCGGTTTCGGGAACGTCATCAGCGAATAAAAGGGAATGCCCTCGGGCAACTTGTTTTTGGCCAGCCAGGCCTTGCGCGTGTCGGGCCGCAGATCATACAGTGCACCTTCTCCGGCGGGCTTGCAGGTGGCGCCGGGAAAATACTGCAACAGGTTGCGATAGTCATCGCGCGCATCATTGGCCAGTGGCGAGCCGCCCACCGAGCCGGCTGCGCTGACCATGGCCGCCACGCGGTGGTGAATTTCCGGGTAGCTGACCAGGGCCTCGAGTACATCGGGTGCGCCCTTCGAGTAGCCGACCAGCACCAGGTCGGGCTGGTCGCCTTCCCGGGGTATTTCAAGAATGGCATCTCGTATCAGTCGCGTATTGAATTCGCTAGCGGACAGGCCATCGACATCCAGTGTCACCATGTCGTAGCCGAACTGCCTCAGGTGTTCAGGTATGGTGTCTTCCAGGGCCAGCCATGTCGAGAAGCAGTCCCAGCCAATGCCCGGTACAAACAACGTTGTCAGCCTGCGTTGCGCAGGGCCGAGATTTACAGCCCTGCCTATACCGGCCGGCTCCTGTCCGACACGAGAGATTGCCTCCTCGCAGTCGCGATAGTCCGGGATGGTGCCCTTGCGAGCCTCGAGCACCCTGCAAAAAATTTCCCGAAAGCGCCCGCGCCGGTGCTGTTCATCGCTTTGAATGGCTGTACCAACATCGGCGGTGTTGACTGGGTGGTGTAGGGCATGAGCGGCTTTGAGGCACAGCCGACCAGTAATAACAAGGATAGCGAGGCCAGGCAAATACGGGCGCCTCGCCTTGTCGGCGATAGTACCTCGACTGGTGGATAGGCAGCCAAACTATGGCATGCCTTGTGCATTGTTGTTTTCCCTTGGGAGATCTGCTTCGGCCTCCGCTTCCCGGCGTTCCAGTAGCGGAACCCAGTCAAGTATCTCTATATCGGAAAGAGACAGCGGGCGGGTGATAATGAACATAACGGCGCGCTGCCCATCGGTGTAATAGGGCTGGGTATCAAGGTGTTCGTTCATATATTGGGCAGTGACTGGGGATGTACCGGCCACAAAACCCAGCTTTTCAAGGCCACCCGAATACATCATGTCCTGCACCACCATGCTGCGTATTTCGTCGATGTCGGGGTGTAGCACGATGTTACCGCTTTCGGTGTCCGCCAAACGTCCGCCCACAGGCCGCCCGGACTGGAGCAGCATAATGGGATGCCCCTGGTAAGTGAACGGCGCCACCCAAATACGCAACCAGGCCGCCGTGGCACCACCCTGGGCAGATTTGCGCATAACGATGTCCGGGGGGCGGCCGTAATATTCGTGTTCAGCATCAACCGGTAGCGGGTACTGCCGGTAACCGCGACGAATCAGCGCCGAGGCCACGTGCAGCAGATCGCCGATCAGGATGATGTTGATCGGCCCCCCTGGCGAACCGTCGGTACTGGAGACGGTACAACAGGGAAGCTGTTCCAGCATGTCGCGCAGTAAAGCTTCGCTCCCGACACTGTTATTTTTCGCGCTGTCCACGATGAGGAATATGCGCTCCAATTCCCCATCATCCTGCTGTTCGGGAACGGGGGGAAACAGGGTGAACGGGTAGAGGGCCCGCTGACCCAGCAGGTCAACATTCAGCACTCGGGTTTTGAAATGCGGGTTGGTGTAAAGAAAGCCGCTGCGAGTTACCCCGGGCGGTATCGGGTTCTTGAAGCTCAGCTTATCGAAGTGCTGATCGATCTGATCATTGTAAGCGCTGGAGAATTTTCTGTGATAAGGCCAGGCGACTTCCAGCGGTGAAAAGTAATCCGGATCGGTCCCCGACGCCAGCAGCAAGAGTGTGTGCCTGGAGTTATTGGCAACCTCTATCCAGACGGTCTGCACACCTTGGTCAACAAGGTTTTTCCCGAAAAATTGCTGGTTCTCTGCGATACTGAGAACGGCGCCCTTGACCGTGATATCCCCCATCGTTTCAGTCGCGGCGCGTTGCCGCAACGTTGCATCATCCAATTGGGTCGGCGCCTGCCAACTGGCGCAGCCGGCCGCGAGCAGCAGCAAGCCCGGCACAATCATGCAGGGCGACACCAACTTTTTCAAGCTTGTTGTCCTCATGGTGTACCGTGGTTGAGCGCAGCATCGATCATGCCGCCTTTTCTGCCTTCCCACGGTAATAGTTCGATGTCCACGAGGGAGGTGGGATGCTCATCAAAGATAAGAACGCCGCGGGTCCCTGTGGTGAAATACGGGTCTGTCGTGAGGTTTTGTCGCGGCGCCTCGCGTGGCGCCTCGCCAACACCCTTGGCGAAGCCAATCTTGCTGAGGTGTTGCGAGTACGCGAGATCCTGCACCAGGAACATCAGTGCTTCGTCGACGTCGGGATCGATCTTGTGCGTGGTCAGGTATGGCGAATGGATGGTCAGCCGGGTGCCGATGTCGCGACTGATCTGCCCGACCCAGACCTCCTTGCCATGATAGTACATGGGGCTGCGCCACAGGCGCAGGTGGTTGCGCTGGTGGATGTTGTCACGTGCCTTTTGCAGTGCCAGATCCTGTGGTCTTCCGTACAGGTAGAGCGGACTCACCGGTGAATAGCGGTAACGCTCACCGGATATTACCGAGTTGATCATTTTCTTCACCGAACCCACATAGGTCGCCTCGGTCGGATGCCAGCCACGGCGCACCAGTGCCGGAAAGGCGTCCTCGCTGCCACCCACGATAATCAGGTTGAGCGGGTCGCCGTCGCGAGTGCCCTTCTTGTTGGTTACACAGCAGGGCAGGGCTTCGAGGGCGGCCCGAAATTCTGCGTCATTGGTGAAATTAACGGGGTCCTGTTTGCTGAGCGTAGCGTCGATGGAGGCCAGCTTGTCGATATAGTCGGCGCGAAATTCGGGTATATGAGTGAGAAAGGAGATCGTCTTTAGGGTGTCATTTCCCACCAGGTCAACCTCGATCATTTTGACGCCCTCGTCGAGGTTGGTGAAGATGAACCCCGAAACCGTGGCGCCCGGCACGATCGGGTTCACGAAGGCCTGGTCGCGGAATCTTTGTTCCAGTTCCCGGTTGGTGCTGCCATCGCGCTTCCTGTTGAAGGTATCGGCGGCTTCAGTGGGCGTGAAATAGTTAGGGTCCATACCAATGGACATTAGCCAGTAGGTCTGGGCCTCATTGTTTTCCACCTCAATCCAGACCGGCTGTATACCCTTGTCTGCCAGGGGCACACCAAAGGCGGTCTTTGACTCACCGGGTGACAGCGCGCTGGCAGAAACGCCCACACCGCCATCAATCTCGGTCATCAGGCGGTGCTTGTAATCATTCGGGTCACCTTCACTCAGCGCGCCCATCGATACACAACCGCAAAGCAGCAATGCAGGCAGGCCCGCGATCAGCACAGTATCAATGTTTTTAAAAAAGGTCATCTCTGTAGGCCGGATTTCTCCACGGCGGTAGATTACAGTCGGGTCCTGGTAAGCAGATCAAACCCTCGAACGGAAATATCTTCACGATTTTTGAACTCGAACTCGCTCTATTCCAAGGATAAACAGAACGAGTGTTTTGGCAACCCTTCAGATCAACACTATCGCAGTTTTACTTGTCAGCTGCGAACGCCAAGCGTCCAGACGATGATCATCCAGTGCAATCGGCGTTGCGACATCTCTATTGCGGCAGTCATCGTCCAGCCGTGCCTGGCGAGCGTTCGGGTGCTCCGTGTGCCGCCTTGAGGATCGCCACACCCCATGGACGCATCAGGGCAAAACCGGCTTCAGGTCCAAGCAACCACTGATCGAGGCCCAGGGAATCCTCGGTTGCAGTCGGCAGTGTGCCCGCTATTCCACCAATCAGGATAAGTCCACCGGGTAAGGTTTTACCAAACGATGCGTCAAAGCCGATATCACCCAAATCAACACCCTCTGAACTGAAGCCAGTGGGACCGGGAACATCCTGTCTGAAGATGACTGGTATTGCCGGGCGAACGAAGAACTTGGTCGTTTCTGATAGTGGATAAGGCAGGGAGGGCTGAAAAACCATGCGCTGCGCATCGGGGTTTCCGGCGCCGGGAATATCATCATCGTACTCAATGTAATCAAACTGGAAGTTCATCGTTCCCAGCGTGGTATTGGGGTTTGACAGGGCCGCTGCAACCTCCGCAGCGGAGGGCTTTACCATGCCCCCCCTCATCATCGACCGACGTCTCCCCTGCAAAGGTAGCTTCCTTGCCTTCCAGCTGTGTGGAAACGCAATGTTAGCCTTGGCAGCCACCTTCGCCTACCCTCTCGAACCAGGAATATATCGGTAATCCCCATGCCGACAACAATATTGGAGCTCCGGGGTGGAATCATGAGATTTCCGTCAAAATCGAC
>JAHEGP010000182.1 GCA_024645065.1 Cellvibrionales bacterium
CCGACATGGAAACCCACCGAGACGGCAGCCTTCATCTGGCCGCACCTGCCACAGGCCGACAGGTGCAAGACGCTTTTTAGACGCATACACCACCGCCCGGAAACAATCCGTTATTAAACACCACTGTTGACGATGCTAAGCAAGTCCGGGGGCGCTTGCAATCCCCCAATGCCCGATACTTGTCCTAGATCAAGTCCGGATCGCCGGGGTTTACCTCCGGCTGGCCGGGGATCGGACCTGGTTAATCATTGAGCCACAGTTGCGAGCCCGGCAGGAAGGGTCAAACCAGGTATTGTAACTCTCTGTTTTGCAGTTCTATTTTACTTTGAACCTCAATTTTGCGTCGCTACATACCAGCGACACCGAACGCATTGACCTTCACCTTGCGGCTCTGCTCCGCCAGCGCCGCCCCGTCCACCGCGGTTGGCAACCGGAACACTGTCGAACTGCTTCATAGACTTCCGCTACTCAGTTCGGGCCTGGGTGACAGCGGCCTCGCCCGGCACCGTGGCGAACGGGCGGTCATTATCGCGCAAAAATTCTGTTCGATGGCACCGTTTTTGCCAAATGCACCATACTGTACTGAGCAAACACCACGCCTCGGAGGAGACCGATGGGAAAAGAAAGTTCAACTGACAAAAACCCGTTCAACCCGCCGAAGTGGGCCTTGAAAACCATGTCCCGCACCCATGTATTCCTAAACCGCATTACACGGGGCAAGATGTTCAACACCTTGTCGGGAGACGAGGTGTGTTTCGTAACGATGACGGGTGCCAGGTCAGGTAAAACCATCACGATGCCGTTGATGTTTGTCCCCTATCAGGAGGGGGTGCTACTGGTGGCGTCGTTGGGCGGAGCACCGAAAAATCCTGCCTGGTATTACAACATTGCCAAAAACCCGGACATCAGGGTGAGGCACCGAGGCAAGGAAATGGCGTTACGGGCTCGCCTGGCCATGGCTGATGAAAAACCGAAGCTGTGGCCCATTTGCGACAGCCACTATGCAGCCTATGCTGACTATCGAGCTCGCACCGACCGGGAAATACCAATCTTTGTCTGCCAACCTGAGTAAACTAACTTACGGGGGTCGGCATACGTCCAGTTACGGTTACATTGCTGCCAGACCCCGGAAAAACGCCTTGCCCTGCTTCAGCTTACTGCCCTGAACCAGAATTTTCGCATTTCCGCACAAGAAGGATGCTCCATCAACTCGATTGCCACAGATCCCGCTGTTTGGTCTGCCGGCGGCTCGGCCGCGGCATTTTGTTAGGGCCTGCAATGGGGCGCCCCACCGTGAGCAATTCACACAACGCCCCACTCATATTGCCCAGCGAAGCGTCCGGCTGCACACCGAGTGCATCAGGGATCCTGGCAAAAAAGCAGCGGGCGGCGGCCACTGCGACGATATCAAACACCTGGGCATCGCTGAATCCTGCCACCCGGAGTGCATCGATATCGGCTTGCGTTACCGAGCCACTGTCTTCGGCGACCCGGGCAGCCACATCCATCATCCGCTTTTCGGCCACGGTCAGCGGACTCCCCTCTTCACCCCGGACGATGGCCAGCATCTCCCGTTCCGTATAGAAATAGCGCATCAGCTTCCCGGCATGGGCCAGCGCGCAATAGGAACTGCGAATGGCCAGCGCGGCGGCCAGGGTGACCAGCCCGAAAGTCTTTGCATCCATCTCACTGCGCAGTTCCTGCTGCAGGCTTGCCCAGGCCTGCATCACCTTTGGTCGGTAACAAAATACCCTGGCGTAATTCGGCAGGTAATCCTGACTACCCTGTTGGCGACGATACAGATCCAGCACCTCACCACTGGCCTGTTCGGGTGAGATCGTCGTGATATAACTCATGCCCTTGTCCTCATGCTGTTTTACGGGGATGTAACCAGCCTGGCAGCAGGGCCGACGTATTGATGTCGGCACCGGGGTCGAACTGGATACCCATCTCGTTAAAGCGGCGCTGCAGGCTGCCATCCCGGTAAGCCTCGAACAATTCACTGCAACCACCAATGTGCATACCACCGACAAACAATTGCGGAATGGTTGCCGCTCCCAGGCGATGCCGCAGCACCTCGCGGACACGGACGCCGCGGTCGTCCTCCTGGAAGTCGACCGAATCGAGGTTCACGCTGTGAAACTCCACGCCCAGTTGCTTGAAAAACTTGCGCACCGACCAGCAGAACTCGCACCACTCCAGGGCGAACATCACCACCGGCTCGTTGCCGATGGTTTCAGTCACGAATTGGCTGGCACCGAAGTCCGGGCTGAAGCTTACCTCGGGTTTTTCAGGCAAAGGCATATTGGTCTGCCCAAACTGGTAACCCGGTGTGGATTGCGATAGCGCCACTTCCCCGGCACTCATGTCCTCGCCAATATCTTCAAACAGTGGCGTCGACATGTAGCGTTCACCGGTGTCCGGTAACATGCAGACGATATTGGTGCCCACAGGGGAACGCCGCGCAATTTGCAGGGCGCCGGCCAGGGTTGCCCCGCTGGAAATACCCGCGAATATCCCTTCCCTGGACGCCAACTCCCGGGCAAGGCGCAGCGCTTCATCGCCGGGCACGCCCACCACCTCGTCCACCAGGCCCGCGACCACGGCGTCCTCGGTGAGACGGGAAATGAAATCCGGGCTCCAGCCCTGCATCAGGTGAGGGCGAAAATGGGGATGGCTTGCCGCGGGCGTGCCGTCCGGTTTGCGCTGCTGCGGTACACCGCTGGCCAGGACCGGAGAGTTGTCCGGCTCGACAGCCACCACCTGAATACCGGCAGCCGCCGCCTTGAGGCCGCGGGCGACGCCTTTAAGAGTGCCCCCGGTGCCAAAGCCCGAAACCCAGTAATGCAACGGTTCATGGGCAAAGTCAGCGAGTATCTCCTGCGCCGTGGTCTCGGTATGCACCCGCGCATTCTCCTCGTTCTCGAACTGGCGGCACAGGTAATAGCCGTGGGTGTCTGCCAGTTCCAGCGCCTTGTTGAGCATGCCGGTGCCTTTTTCAGCGGCCGGGGTGAGAACCACCCTGGCACCGAGAAAGCGCAACAACTTGCGCCGTTCAACACTGAAGTTTTCCGCCATGGTGACCACCAGTGGGTAGCCCTTTTGAGCGCATACCATGGCAAGCCCGATGCCCGTGTTGCCACTGGTGGCCTCGATAACGGTCTGCCCCGGGCTGAGTTCGCCGCTGCGCTCCGCCGCCTCGATGACGGCTCGCGCCATGCGGTCCTTGACCGATCCCATGGGGTTGAAAGATTCGATCTTGACGTAGACGTTTACCCCGGGCGGTGCAAGCTTCTGCAGTTTGACCAGGGGTGTGTTGCCGATGGTATCGAGAATATTTTCATAACGTGCCATGTCGTGTTCCTCTTGACGTATTCAGATGACCGGCTGCCATCTATTCGTTTGTCTTACCCGCTCGATACTGTGCCATCGGCGCGGTTACGAGCGTGCAAGTCACTCTGGTTTGTTCCCATCAATGCCTGTTTCAGGCGAAATGACCGACTGACACGAGGTCAGCATTGTTTCGATCTGTTCTCCGAAGATTTCCGCCGGGGGCATCGGCATAGCCGGCACTGCGCCGGTGAAATCCGCGAACTCGTAGACTGCCAGCAGCACTCGCACCCGTTTGGCCAGGGCGCTGCTCGCGATAACCGTGAGCATTCTCTGGTAATCGATCATGCAAAGGTCCCTCCTCTTCACTTACCCGGCGGCGACCGCTTGGGCCCCCGCGCTACAGTGTTGATACTGCGCCCGCTCCGGGGTAACCGGCGTAGATAAAACCGTGGTTTTTTCAGTTCAGGCGTGTTTTTTTTGCCGATCAGGCGCTCGCTGCAAATGGGGGAAAGGGTTCGATATATATTGTCAGTGCCTCTATAATTGACCGAGGGGCACGGATCGGTGAATCAAGTATGGCGGACCTCAGACTGCGCGTACTCGGTGATCTCGAGGTCATTCGGGACGGTCATGTGCTGGATCTACCCCCCTCCCGTAAAACCCGTGGTCTGTTGGCCTACCTCGCTCTGAATGAACGCAGCATTCGCCGGGAACAGTTGTGTGAAATGCTGTGGGAGATCCCCGACGACCCGCGTGGCTCCCTGCGCTGGAGCCTGTCAAAACTCCGCAAGCTGGTGGACGACGACCAGCACCCCCGCATTATCGCCGATCGCAATACCGTTGGTTTCGATGCCACTGGTATGGACATCGACGTTTGCGCCCTGCACGGGGTGGTGACTAACGGGCTCGGGAGCAGTTCCATCGAGGTGCTGGAACAGGCGGCGCGAGAATACCAGGGCACCTTCCTGGCAGGCCTGGAGTTACCGGATTTTCACGATTTCTACACCTGGTGTATCGGCCAGCGGGAGCAGGCGTATCGAGAACAGGCCACGCTGCTCAGGGCGTTGCTGGAGCGCCTGGGCGATGAACCGGAACGTGCCCTTGTTCACGCTACCAACCTGGTCGCCCTGCAGCCCTATGACGAGACTGTTCGGGCACAACTCATCGAACTGCTGCTGCGCCTGGATCGCAAGCCGGAGGCGGAGCAACACTATCGCCTGGGCCTGCAAAAATTACAGGAAGTCGGCGCAGAAGACAGCGGCCGCCTCTACCAGGCCTGGCGCGGTCGTACTCAGGCGGCAACAAGCCAGGCTCCCCGGACGGCCCCGCCGTCGGAGCGAGCCGCAGCTGCCGCCGCCTTGGCCGATCATGGCCTGGTCGGTCGCAACCGGGAGATCGAAACCCTCAGCCGTTTGCTGGCAGAATTACCCGGTGCGACGCACGCATCGATTGTGCTGATTCGCGGCAATCCGGGCATGGGTAAAAGCAGCCTGCTGCAGTTGGCAGCCGCCATGGCCAGGAGTATGGGAGCCGGTATTCTCAAGGCCAGCGCTTTCGAGTCGGAGCAGATACGCCCCTTTGCCGTGTGGAATGATGCCCTGCAGCGGGCCCTGCCCGACAACCCTACCAGTAAGCTCCTGTCCAGCGGCGAGCGCATCACCCGGGACCAGGCCTTCGCCAGCCTGAGTGAGCGGCTCAACGAACAGGCCCGGAAACACCCGGTCGTTATTTTCTTCGATGATGTGCAGTGGTGTGACGAGTCCAGCGTCAGCGCCCTGCACCATGTATTGCGGATGAATCGGCGCCTGCCCTTTCTGCTGGTGGCTGCCGCCAGGGAGACCGAGCTACGCGGCAACGCCCCCGTACAGCAGGCCATAAGAAGCCTGCGCCACGACAAGCTCCTGTTGGAACTCCACCTGGAACCGCTGACGGAGCCAGAGCTGTGCCAGGTTATCACCAGGCAATACCCCGGTGCAGACGCGGCCAGGCTCAGCCGGCAAGGTGGCGGCAATCCGCTACTGGCCCTGGAACTGGCCCGCGCCGAGCAGGATGGTGGCAGCGGCCATTCCCTCGCTGAACTGGTTCAGGATCGCATGTCCCGCATCGGCGAGGAGGGGGTTGAGATTCTGCGGTGGGCCGCGGTGCTGTCACCGCGGATCGACCTGAAATCACTTGAACTGGTTACGGGATTTGACCGGGACCTCATCGACAGTGCCATAGATGCTGCGGGACAACAGGGAATCCTGCACCCAGGACCCCGGGGTTTTCGTTTCGCCCACGACCTGATTGCCCGGAGTATCTACCTGGAAATCTCCCCATCACGACAGCAGGTCATGCATCGCCGCGTGGCAGAGTTACTGGAGGAGGCTACGGCAACCGACCTCGCTCTGGCCGCCGATCTCGCCCACCACGCACCGAAGAGTGGGGACCCGGCCCTTGCCGCCCGCGCCATGATTTCTGCGGGGAAGATGTGCCTGCGTTTCTATGCCAATGGGGACGCCCTGGAACTCTACGAGCGCGGTCTGGAGTTTGTGGCGGACCTGGTGGAATCCGAACGGGTATGCCTGACCCTGGAACTTTACGATATACGCCTCAATGCGGCCCCACTGGAACACTGGGAGCAGGCCGTCGAGGAATATATTCGCCTGGCCGAGCAGGCCCTGGATGTCGGCGCCCTGCCCCACGCCCGCCTCGGCTACCAGATGGCAAGCTATGTTCGCTGGATGCATGGCCAGTGGTCAGGAGCCCAGCGCGATTCACTGCAAGCGGAGCGGGTAAGCCGTGCGGCCACGGATGAGGCCCATATTCTGGGTATGGCCGAGGCCGCCAAATGCCTGGTGCTGCTGGAACGGGACCTGTCCCAGGCCGACGCCATGGCGATGGAAGCCAATGCATTGGCGCGGCGCAGTAATGTGCAGTGCCCCGCGCTGCCTTCGGCCCTGGGGCTGTTGCGCTACTACGAGGGGCGCCTGGATGATGCCGTGGAGCACCTGGAAGAGGCCCGCACTATCTGTAAGGCAACGGGTGACAGAATCAGTGAATACCTGACCAACGAATACCTCACCATGATCGAGGTGGAACGGGAGGACTACGCTGCTGCCGGTGAGCGTTGTCGCAACCTGGTGGAGATGGGCTCTCGCCTGCG
>JAHEGP010000183.1 GCA_024645065.1 Cellvibrionales bacterium
CGATAACCCACGCGAAATCGTGCGAGACGGACACGAGCTGAGCTGCATTCACCCTGGCGACCAGATCATGCGGCTTGGCAGCACCATTGCCAGCGGCCCTTTTGCCCGCAGCTTCCAGGGCGTGCGCGATATCTCCGAATACTATCGATTTTCCTTTGCTGAACCGACCCGTGTGGCAGGACGCACTGCAATGCAAATCGTAGTCAAGCCTCTCGACGAGTACCGCTACGGGTTCCAGCTTTATCTCGACCAGGAGACCGGGCTGCTGCTGAAGAGTGTCACCCTGAACCCTGCGGGAACTGTACTGGAGCGATTTCAGTTCACCAGAATAGAGATAGGGGCAGAGATTGCCGATAGCGAGTTACAGGCGAGCGATTTGTCGAGTAGCCATGCATTTCACTACGTCGTCGCGCAGCCGGACGACCTTGGAGCTCCGCAGTCAATTGCCGTGGCTGCCTGGTTGCCACCGGGCTTTTCCCTGAGCGCAAGCTCGGTACACAGCGGCTCGGAGCCGCCGGCGCAGCTGAGCATGTACACCGATGGATTTTCAACCCTGACTGTTGTGCTTGAACCCGCCGAGCCTGGCGCCAGTCTGCTTGGCGATGGCAAGGCCAGACGTGGCGCCACGGTGGCCTATCTGCGCCAACTGGCCTTGCAGGGCAAGCCCTACCTGCTGACGGTTGTCGGCGAAATACCACTGGAGACAGCCCAGAAGGTCGCCAACAGTGTCGCGCCCTCCAAGGAGCAGGGATGAAAGAACAGGCGGTGATCGTGGCGCTGGAGGGCGACAGCGTTTGGGTGCAGACCCGTCGTCAATCCAGCTGCAACAGCTGCACGGCCAGTGACGGCTGCGGGCAGGGCCTGATATCCCGGGTGTTGCCGGGGCGGGAACAGTGTATCCGCGCCCTGGTCGACAGGCGGTTGCATCCGCAGTTGGCCCTCGGGGATATCGTTTCGATTACCGTACCCGACGAGGCGATATTGCAGGCATCCCTGGTGGTTTACCTGGTTCCGTTGCTGACACTGGTGATGGGCATGTTTGGCGGCAACTTTTTGATGCCGGGCGATGGCGGAGCAATCACCGGCGGGCTTTTCGGCTTGCTAATCGGCGCGGTGGTGGTGCGCTGGCATGCGGTTGCGGTGCGCGAGGACATGCGCTTCCAACCGCGAGTGGTCGAGAGGCAGGCTGGTGCTGATCCGCTCAGGCTGGCCGATTGCGGTTAAAAGTCCGTCGATTTTGTCAAAGCCAGTGGGCGCTTGCATTTTTTTCCAAAGTCCCCAGATATGACAGAGCGGGTGGTAGCCCGGAACATTGCATCGTGCTGTCTAAGCCGCGGCATCCAATCGGGTTGGCAAAACCCGTGACTTTCTGGCAAGGCAGGGAACCCGAGCGATGCGGCTGAAGCAGCAATGCAGGTGAAACTTTCAGTATCAATGAAAATTCAGCAGGCCCTTGCGATGCAGGGTTCTCGCTGCAGATTAGACTTGGGAGCAACGGTGAACGCACATATGGTAAATGCAAAAAACTGGTTACTGTCGGCTTTATTGCTAATGCTGGTGTCTGGCCAGGCTTGGGCCCAGGGCTTGCCTGACTTTACCAAAATAGTCGAGCGGCAAGCGCCCGCAGTGGTCAAGATTACCACCCTGACCCATGCTCGCCAGCATAGTGGCGGGCCGGGCGAGCCCTACGGTATCCCGCCGGAACAAATCCCGGAGATTTTCCGTCACTTTTTTGAATACCGGGGTCGGCCGCAGGAGCGCGAAGCACAGTCGCTGGGCTCCGGGTTCATCATTTCCCCCGACGGCTATGTGCTGACCAATTTCCATGTGATAGAGGGTGCAGACGAGGTGACAGTGCGCCTCAGTGACCGGCGTGAGTTTGAGGCCGAAGTGGTGGGAACAGATCGGCAGTCTGATCTTGCCCTGCTGAAAGTCAAGGGTAGCAATCTTCCCACGGTCAGCTTTGCCAAACCCGGCGAACTCAAAGTGGGGGAGTGGGTTTTGGCGATTGGGTCGCCTTTCGGGCTCGACTACTCTGTGTCGGCGGGCATCGTCAGCGCCATCGGACGCAGCATCCCAAACGAGCGCAACGAGAACTATGTGCCTTTTATCCAGACCGATGTGGCCATCAATCCGGGTAACTCGGGTGGTCCGTTATTTAACATGAATGGAGAGGTGGTGGGGGTAAACTCCCAGATCTACACCCGCAGCGGTGGTTCGATCGGGCTCTCTTTCTCTATTCCAGTGGGTCTGGTGATAGACGTTACCGAGCAGCTGAAGCAAGGTGGTAGCGTCGCGCGCGGGCGCCTCGGGGTTGGTATCCAGGACGTGGACAAGGATCTGGCCGAGTCATTCGGTCTGCCAAAACCGGCGGGAGCACTGGTGTCCTATGTCGAGGAGGATGGGCCTGCCGACGATAGCGGGATCAGGGTTGGTGATATCATTTTGGAGTTTGATGGCAAGGAAGTGCACACCTCGGCAGAACTGCCGCATATTGTCGGGCGAACCAAGCCTGGCAATCGGGTGGTTGTCGTGGTTCTTCGCGACGGCAAGAAAAAGGACATCAAAGTAAAGGTCGGACAACTTGACACAGGTGAACAAGATACCGTTGCAGGGAAAGCAGCCGCGCAGCCTGAAAGCCGTCTCGGCATGCTGGTTGCGCCACTGGATGCGGAGGTCAAGTCACGCTGGCAAATTGACAGTGGGGTGAGAATCACCCAGGTTGCGGAAGGGAGTCCCGCTGCAATGGCCAAGCTGCGAGCTGGCGATGTGCTCACCCTGCTGGCCGGCAATCCGGTAAGGTCGCCGAAAGACTTCGAGCGTATTGTCGCCGCCCTGCCTTCCAAAAAGATGGTGCCCGCGAGAATCGTCAGGGGTGGCCAGGCAGGTTTTGTCGCGATTCAGGTGCCATGACCGCCGCCCGGGGGCGTGTGAGCTCGCCCCTCGGGCCGCCGCTTTCGTCCTCCATGAAGTTTTCCGCCCGGCGCCCGGGGGGTGGGAACCATCCCCCCGGTCACGGCTGTAGTCGCCTGCGGGTCAGAATCAGTCCATCGGGATTGTTGGCGCGAGCGGGCAGTTAGACGAAGCCCTATTGTTTTCCCCATTGTTTCGTGGCAGGACCTCGCGCGATCCGGTAGAATGCGCGCCTTTTACCGGGGTCAACGCCGCAATGCTCAATTGCTGGCGGCAGGGGTGCTAGTGAGCGAGCTCAGTCATATCAGAAACTTTTCGATTATTGCCCATATCGATCATGGCAAGTCGACCCTGGCTGATCGCTTTATCCAGACCTGTGGCGGCCTGACCGAACGGGAAATGGCAGCTCAGGTGCTCGACTCAATGGACATCGAGCGAGAGCGGGGAATTACCATCAAAGCCCAGAGCGTCACCCTGTACTATGCGGCCGGGGATGGCGACACCTACCAGCTAAATTTCATTGACACCCCGGGGCACGTCGATTTCAGCTACGAGGTCAGTCGTTCACTGGCGGCCTGCGAGGGAGCGTTGCTGGTAGTCGATGCTGCACAGGGTGTGGAAGCCCAATCCGTAGCGAACTGCTATACCGCGATTGAGCAGGGCCTTGAAGTGATCCCGGTGCTCAATAAGATGGACCTTCCCCAGGCGGAGCCAGATCGTGTCGCGCAGGAAATCGAGGATATCATAGGAATAGAGGCGACCGGCGCCTGCCGGGTCAGTGCGAAATCCGGCCTCGGCATCGGGGAGGTACTTGAAACCCTTGTCAAGAACGTGCCACCGCCCATCGGTGACCGCGATGCGCCTCTGCAGGCGCTGATTATCGATTCGTGGTTCGACAACTACCTCGGTGTGGTGTCATTGGTGCGGGTCAAAAATGGGGTCCTGCGAGTCAAGGACAAGATTATTACCAAATCCATAGGTCGCAGCCACGCGGTGGATTCCGTCGGAGTATTCAATCCCAAGCGCGAAGAACTGGATTGCCTCAAGGCGGGTGAAGTTGGCTTTGTGGTAGCGGGTATCAAGGACATTCACGGTGCTCCGGTGGGCGACACGATAACCCATGCCAAGACACCGGATGTGAAAGCCTTGCCCGGTTTCCAGCGGGTGCGGCCCCAGGTCTATGCGGGGCTTTTTACCGTCGACTCCGATGATTACGAAGATTTCCGCGACGCACTGGCTAAGTTGACCCTTAACGATGCCTCTCTCTATTACGAGCCGGAGACATCCGATGCCCTCGGGTTCGGGTTTCGCTGCGGGTTTCTGGGTTTGTTGCACATGGAAATTATCCAGGAGCGGTTGGAGCGGGAATACGATCTCGACTTGATTACCACCGCGCCGACGGTTGTCTACCAGGTGCTGACCGAAAGCGGAGACCTGGTGTCGGTCGACAACCCCTCCAAGCTGCCGCCGACTGGCGAGATCGCCGAAATGCGTGAACCGATCGTTGTGGCCAGTATCCTGGTGCCCCAGGAGTACCTCGGTAACGTCATTACCCTGTGTGTGGAGAAGCGTGGTATCCAGCGTGATATGCAATTCACCGGCAAGCAGGTCTCGCTAAGTTATGAGCTGCCGATGGCGGAAGTGGTGCTGGACTTCTTTGATCGCCTGAAATCGGTCAGCCGGGGCTTCGCGTCGCTGGATTACCAATTCGAGCGCTTCGAACCGGCAAGCCTCGTCAAGCTGGACGTGCTGATCAATGGCGACCGGGTTGATGCGCTGTCCCTGATCGTGCATCGCGACCAGGCGCAGCACAGAGCCCGTGTCCTGACCGAAAAGATGAAGGAACTGATCCCGCGACAAATGTTTGATGTTGCGATACAGGCAGCTATTGGCGGGCACATCATTGCCCGCACCACGGTAAAGGCACTGCGCAAGAACGTTACGGCAAAGTGCTACGGTGGTGATATTACCCGCAAGAAGAAACTTTTGGAAAAACAAAAGGCCGGCAAGAAACGAATGAAGCAGGTGGGGCGAGTTGAAATCCCGCAGGCAGCGTTTCTAGCGGTATTGAAAGTGGACGACTGAATCAGGATTACCCTGCATGGATATCGATTTTTCGCTGGTGCTGGTACTGGCCACCGGCATTGCATTTGTGTTGTGGCTGGTTGACAAACTGTTGTTTGCCCCGGGGCGCAACCAGGTCGCGAAGCGTCTGCAAGCCCGGTATCCGCAGTGGGAGCAGGGCGGAACTGACGACCGGCGACAGTACGAACAGGCAGTACAGAGTCAGGCCCGGCAGCCTGTGTTGTTCGAATACGCATCGTCATTTCTGCCGGTGCTGGCTATTGTGCTGGTGTTACGTTCGTTTATTGTCGAGCCATTCCAGATTCCCTCGGCTTCCATGGTGCCTACGCTCGAAGTGGGCGACTTTATCCTCGTCAACAAGTTCGCCTATGGACTCCGCCTGCCCGTTGTCGGCACCAGGGTAATGGAGGTCGGCGAGCCACAGCGGGGTGATGTCATGGTGTTCTTCCCGCCGGATGACAAACGTTACTTTATCAAAAGGGTTATCGGGCTACCGGGTGATCGCGTCGAAATCCGCGACAAGCGATTGATGATTAACGGCGAGGTCGCAAACCAGACCCTGCTGGCCGAGTTGCCTGCCGGCAAGCCCAGCTATCAGCTGTACAAGGAACAAATCGGGCTTGTCGAGCATGCTATCAGGACCGAACTGTACAAGCCTCGGGGTCGCACACCTCTGGGTTACGACCCTGACAACCTGTCGCTCACGGTGAAGCCCGGACACTACTTCATGATGGGTGACAACCGGGATAACAGCAGTGACAGTCGCTTCTGGGGGCAAGTACCGGAGCACAACGTCGTCGGCAAGGCTTTCGCCATTTGGATGCATTGGGACTCGTTTTTTAGTATCCCCAGCTTTAAGCGGGTTGGCATGATTGAATAATCGTCTAGTCTGGTAGTAGTTACAGCTGGACGTTAAAGGGGAATACCATGGTAAACCGTAATAAACAGGCCGGAATGACGGCCCTATCGTTGTTGTTATTGGCACTGGTCGTCGGATTTTTCCTGATATGTCTGGTGAAGATTGGCCCGGTTTATTTGGAAAGCATGACGGTAAAGAGTATTGTGGAACAGGCCGCCGAAGAGGCTCGCAATGAAGAGCTGGGCAAGGCTGAAATACACGATCGCATTGCCAAGAAACTTCTGATAAATACCGTCAGTGGTATGAATATGGAGGATGTTGAGGTGCGTGGAATAGGCGAGGATATGGAAATCGACGCCAATTACGAAGTGCGTAAACCGCTGTTATTCAACATCGACGTTGTGGTTAAATTCGAAGACCTGATCGTGAAGGTTAATCCGTCCTGAAAATCCTATGGTCGACATCGACTTGAAATCTCTGGCTCTGCGGCTTGGTCATGAATTTGATGATCACGGCCTGTTGAAGCTGGCCCTGACCCATCGTTCCCATGGCGCCAGCAACAACGAGAGACTGGAGTTTTTGGGCGATGCGATTCTCAATTTCGTCATTGCCGAA
>JAHEGP010000184.1 GCA_024645065.1 Cellvibrionales bacterium
CTCAAAAACCCTGTCAGGTGTTTCAGTCATACTGCGCTAATAACAATGGAGAATCGCATGGAAGACAGCCTCGCTGCCATAAAACCCTGCAGACATCGATGAATGCCTCCGTACTGGGACAGGAGGCTGCAGTAGAGAGCATCATCGTCAGTCTGCTGTGCAATGGCAACCTGCTGCTGGAGGGCCTGCCGGGCACCGCCAAGACCCGTTCAATCAAAGTACTGGCGAGGGCGCTGGAGGCAAAACTGGGACGCATACAGTTCACCCCGGACCTGCTGCCATCGGACGTCACCGGGACCGAGGTCTATCACTTCGAGGGTGAACAGCAGACACTCACCTTTCAGCCCGGGCCGATTTTTGCCAATCTGGTACTGGCAGACGAGATCAACCGGGCGCCCGCCAAGGTGCAGGCCGCATTGCTTGAAGCGATGGAGGAGCGCCAGGTGACCGTCGCCGGCAAGACCTATCCACTACCGGAGCTATTCATGGTACTGGCAACCCAAAACCCGATTGAGCAGGAGGGCACTTACCCACTGCCAGAGGCACAGATGGACCGGTTCCTGATGAAAGTCAACGTCGACTATCCCGACAGTGAAGCTGAGCTCGGAATCGTGAAGCTGGTCAGGGGTGAGGAAACCCCGGCGCCCAGCGCTGCGGTGTCCCAAATCGACCAGCAACACGTGTTTAACGCCCGCAAGGCGATTCACGATATCCATGTCGCAGAAAACGTCGCCCGCTACAGTGTCGCACTGGTAATGGCCAGTCGCCAGCCGGACATCTATCCGGATAGCCCGCTGCGACAATGGATTGAGGTGGGCTCCAGTCCGCGCGCCAGTATCGGCCTGGACAAAGCCAGTCGAGCGCATGCCTGGTTGCATGGGAAGGATTTCGTCGATCCTGACGATGTCCGCGCGGTGGCGCCAGGTGTATTGCGCCACCGCCTGATCCTCAGCTACGAGGCCACTGCCGAGGGCGTGAGCCCCGACCAGGTTATCGCCCAGATCATCAAACAGGTGGCTGTGGCCTGAGTCCTGTCATGGCCAAGCCCGCGAAAACAAGAAACATCGAGCCCGACAACCAGGTCTATGCCAGCCTCGATTACCTGCATAGCCTGCAATACGAGGCCCGTGGCTTCAGTTTTCTGCCCCGCCAACCGGTGCACAGTATCCTGGTTGGTCGCCATGCCTCAAAGTTACGCGGCCGGGGTCTCAATTTCGAGGAACTGCGCCACTACCGTATCGGCGACGATATCCGCACGATGGATTGGAAGGTGACCAACCGCACTCGCAAACCCCATGTGCGGGTCTACACCGAAGAGCGCGAACGCCCCGTCATGCTGCTGATCGACCAGCGGCAGAGCATGTTCTTTGGCAGTGTCCGAAGGATGAAATCGGTGGTCGCAGCGGACGTCGCTGCATTGGCCGCCTGGCGGGTACTGAGCGTGGGCGATCGGGTGGGCGCCCTGGTCTTTAACGACGATACCATCCAGGAAATCAAACCGCGTCGCAGCCGGGCGACTGTCATGCAGATCCTCCAGAGTACGCTGGATATGAATCACCTGCTGGCGTCCGGCCGGGAGCAATACCGGGGCTCAGTTCAACTAAACCGCTGCCTGCGCGAAGCGGAACGCCTCTGCGGGCACGATTACCTGCTGGTGCTGATCAGCGATATGGCGGGCTGGGATGACGACACCGTCAAACGCATCAAGAGGCTCTCACGGCATAACGATATCATCGCGGCACAAATCTATGACCCCCTCGAAAGGCAGCTACCCAGCGACCAACTGGTGGTCAGCGATGGCGCCCTGCAGATAGAAGTCGATGCTCGCCAGGCGAGCTTGCAACAGCAGTTCACCGAGGACTTCATCAGCGGTGTCGAATTCCTGCAGCGCGAACTGAAGAAGTATCTGGTACCGATAATCCCCATCGATACGATCGATCCCGCGCAGTTGCAGATTCGGCATGCCATTGGCGATGCCCGGCGCAGGAACGGGCCATGAGCGAGTTGTTCGGTGACACCTTTGGCAACTACATGTTGCACGGCATCGATGAAATCCGGGTCCCGGAACCGGTGTCCTGGTGGCCGCAGACCATCGGCTGGAAGGTGCTGGCGCTGGCACTGCTGCTTTGGCTGCTCTACCGCCTGTACCTGGGGGCAAGACGCTGGTGGAAAAACCGCTACCGTCGCGCGGCGCTGGCCCAGCTGGACGCCATGCAAAGACAAGCGAATGGGCAACACCAGGAGGTGCTGGCCGGCCTTCCCGAGCTGCTGAAAGCAACCGCACTGCAGGCCTACCCGCGCACCGAAGTTGCCGCGCTTAGCGGTACTGAATGGCTGGCATTTCTCGACTCACACTACGATGGCCCCGCCTTTAGCGACCAACCCGGAAGAAAGTTGATCGATGTGGCTTACCGGGACCCATCCCACTGGCAGGTTTCTGCGGAAGATGCCAGTCAGCTGATCGCCATGTCTCGACGCTGGGTACAACAGCATCGCGCGATCGGCGCGTCAGAGGCGCCTGGCCATGCTTGAATTCGCCCACCCCTGGTTGAGCACGCTGCTACCCCTGCCCCTGCTGGTCTACTGGCTACTGCCGGTCTACAAGGAAAGCAAGGACTCGGTACAGGTGCCTTTTTTCCAGCGCCTGGTCAAACTGACGGGGGAAAAGCCCGGTACCGGAGCAGTCGTCCTGCCGCGCATGATGTTCCAGCGCTTCTGGCTGGCGCTCTCGTGGATTCTGCTCGTGCTGGCGCTGATGCGGCCGGAATGGGTCGGCGACCCGATCGTTCGGGACAAATCAGCCCGCGACCTGATGGTTGCCGTGGACCTTTCGGGCTCCATGGAAGTGGCCGACTTCAAAACTGCCGACGGTGAGAATATCTCGCGCTTACAAGCCGTCAAGACAGTGCTGCAGGAATTCGTCGACCAGCGCGAGCACGACCGTCTGGGGTTGATTGTCTTCGGTGATGCCGCCTATCTGCAGGCCCCTTTCACCGAAGACCATGACGCCTGGATGACCCTGCTACAGGAAACTGAAATCGGTATGGCCGGCCAGAGCACGATGTTCGGTGACGCCATTGGTCTTGCGATCAAGGTTTTTGAGAAGGCTGACAACGACAATCGCGTCCTGATCGTCCTCACCGATGGCAACGACACCGGCAGCAGGGTGCCGCCCGTGGATGCGGCGAAAGTTGCCCACCAGTATGACATTACCATCTACACCATCGCCATCGGCGATCCGGCGACGATCGGCGAGGAGGCACTGGATGTCGATGTACTGCAACGCATTGCCGAGCTGACCGAAGGTGGCTACTACCAGGCCCTGGACCGCAAGCAACTCGAGGGCGCCTACCGAGCCATCAACGAGCTGGAACCGGAGAAATTCGAGACCCTGAGCTACCGTCCAAGGCGCAGTTTGTTTCACTACCCCTCCGGAATCGTGGTCGGTATCTACCTGCTCTTTTTTACTGCCATGACCCTCAGCTCGATGCGCCAGCGCAGGAGCAAGCAACATGCCTGAGCTGGAAGCACTGCGTAACCTGCACTTCATTCGCCCCTGGTGGCTGCTGGCGATACCCTTACTACTGTTTTGCATGAACTACCTGAAACGGCAACAGGACCCGATCGACAAATGGGCCCCGATTATCTCACCGCACCTCGCCAGGGCCATGTTGGTGCGCGGCGGCCGGTCCCACTGGTTCAATCCGATCAACGTTGGCACCTTGCTTACCCTGGTAGGTATCATTGCATTGTCGGGACCGTCCTGGACACGCCAGTCCTCGCCTTTTTCAAAGGACACCGCCGCGCTGGTCGTGATGCTGGATCTGTCGGGCTCCATGAAACAGAAGGATATCCAGCCGAGCCGGGTCGAGCGCGCCAAGCAAAAAATTGAGGACTTGTTGCAGCTGCGGCCAGGCTCCCCAACCGGCTTGATAGTCTATGCGGGCAGCGCTCACAGCGTCATACCTCTGACCGACGACCCGGATATCATGCACAATTTCCTGGCCTCGGTGGTGCCGCAAATGATGCCAAGAGCCGGTAAGTTTGCCGAAAAGGGCCTGCCCATTGCCGCTGGCATGCTCAGCGATTCGGATACCCCGGGAACCGTGCTGTTGGTGACCGACGGCACCAATCCGCAAACCGAGGCGGCCTTCAAGGAATACTTTGACAGTAACAAGCATCAATTGCTGATTCTGGGAGTCGGTCTCGAGGCCGGCGCCGAAGGCAGTATCGACGGTGCGATTCCCCTGCAACGCGACGCCCTGGAGCGACTGGCCTCGACCAGCGGTGGCCACTACCAGGAGCTCGCCCTGGAGAGCACAGACATCGAGCGCATTAACCGGCGCATCAATAATCACCTGCTGACGGTCGCGGATAGCGACCGCCCCTGGGTCGACTTTGGCTACTACCTGACGTTCCCGCTGGCACTGATTTTCCTGCTCTGGTTCCGCAAGGGGTGGACACTGCAGTGGTGCCTGCTGGCCGTGTTCGCCGTGGGCCTGGGCGGCAGCCCCAGGGTGGAGGCTTCCGAAGCCCCGTTTATGGATCTGTGGCTCACCGCTGATCAGCAGGGGCGGTTCTATTTCGAGCGCGGGGATTACAAAACCGCGGCCCAGCGCTTTGACGATCCCGCCTGGCGTGGCGTTGCTTTGTACCTGGACGAAAACTTTATTGCCGCCGCCGAAACCTTCGCCCAGATAGAAAGTATTGAAGGGCTTTTCAATCTCGCGAACGCCTGGGCCCAGAGCGAAAATTACGTCTACGCGGTTCGCACCTACGATAGACTGCTGAAAAAGCAGCCCGATCACGCCAGTGCGCTCAAGAATCGCGCATTCGTGCAAGGGATCATCGATGAAATCAACGCCATGAGCGAAAGCCAGCAGAGCGAGGGTGGAGATACCAGCAAGGAACTCGGCGATGAGCCACTGCGGGCGGAGGGGGCAGAGAAGAAGGAGTTTGGCCAGCAAGAGGTCAAGCAACTTTCTGCCGATGACATTCTCAACAACGAGAGTATTCGCGAACAGTGGATGCGCCAGATCCAGCAGGACCCTTCGGTGTTTCTCAGCATCAAGTTCCTGATGCAACTGGAGCGGGAGGACAGCGGTGAGACACCCTGAGCCAGGCTGGCACTTCTACCTGCTGCTGTTACTGCTGAGCTGCGCCAGCGGCGCCCTTGGCGCCGATACCCCCAGCCTCGATCAATTGCAGGCCAGTGGCCGACTCAAGGTGGAAAGCTGGGTCGAGCCGGGGGGCTCGATCGTGGTCAAGCAACACGCCACATTCGTCATCGAGGTCAGCACCGACACCTGGTTCAGCGGCGGCACCCGGATTGGCCGCCTGGAGCTGGACGACGCGATCATACTGCGGCGGGAGAAATTTGCAGTCAACTCCACCCGTGTAGAACGGGGCAAGACCTACACCACACAGCGTTGGTCGATATCCATCTATCCCCAGCGACCCGGTCGCTACGAGGTGCCAGCATTGCCCTTGACCCTGTCGATAGCGGGAGAAAACGGCGCAACGATCGAGGGCGAGGTCACCACCCCGGTCACCAGCTTCGAGGTTGAGCTCCCCGAGGCATTGCGGGGCATAGCTAATTGGGTCAGCACTACCGAATTTCGCGTTGAAGAGAGTTATAACCGCGACCTGACTGATCTCAAGCCCGGCGATGCCGTGCAGCGCCAGGTTACTTTTACGGGCGAGGATATCGCCGCCATGATGCTGCCCGAGATCACCGCCTCGAAGCGGGATGGCCTTGGGGTGTATCAGAAGCCGCCGCAGTTAAAGGATGACAACAACCGCGGGCTCTACCGTGCACGGCGCACCGAGGCCATTACCTATGTCATCGAGCGCCCCGGCAGCTATCGCTTGCCCGAGCAAGTCTACTACTGGTGGGACCTGGATTCGCAAAGCCTGCAACAAGTCACCTTGCCCGAACAATTACTCGATGCCACCGGGGGCGCAGTGACCGGGGCTAGCGAAATCTCCCCTGGCACCGACACTGCACCAAAGCGCAGGATCTGGTTACCGCTGGCGGCGCTGGCGGGACTGTTGCTTCTGGCGGCCGTCGCCAGGTACTTCTGGCGCCGCCGCAGGGTAGCCCCGGTGGACACGCCAAAACCTGCTCCCGCGCCCAGCGAGGAGCATCTGCAGCAACAATTGCAGGCCGCCCTCAGGCAACGGGACTGGCCCCGGGTGGTGCAAACGCTCTACGCCTGGCTGGATCACCATGCCAGCTCAGACTACGCCGGGTCGATTCGCCCCTTACTACAGCGCTTGCAGCAGCCCGAGGCACAGCAGACCCTCGACCAACTCATGCAGGGCGCCTACTATGCCGGCCCCTGCGACCATCGCGATATTGAAGCGTTTATCAAGATGCTTGAGACCGAGCTGGCCAGTCACAAAAGCTGGTGGCGACCCAGGCCGGTGGAACTGAAGCTCAACTAGC
>JAHEGP010000015.1 GCA_024645065.1 Cellvibrionales bacterium
ACCTGCTGGGGACTGGAGGGCGCAATCACCTGGCGGGTCGGCAGGTGATATTTGCTGGCGAACTCCCAGTCGCGTTGATCATGGGCGGGCACGGCCATTACCGCGCCGGAGCCGTAATCCATGAGTACGTAGTTGGCTATCCACAGTGGCACCTGCTCGCCGGTCAGCGGGTTCCTGACGCTGAGCCCGGTGTCGATACCCGTCTTCTCCAGCGTTGCCATGTCGGCTTCTGCGGTGGCATTGGTCTTGCATCGGGCGATATATTCCGCGATTTCAGCGTTTTCCTCGGCCAGCGCAGTGCTCAACGAGTGTTCCGCCGCAAGGCAGACATAGGTAACGCCCATCAGGGTGTCCGGGCGGGTGGTGTAGACGTCGAAGCGCATGATGCTGTTGACGATGGTATCGGCCAGCTGGAATTGCATCACCACGCCCTCGGAGCGGCCAATCCAGTTGCGTTGCATGGTCTTGACCTGTTCCGGCCAGCCCTCGAGCTGTTCGAGGTCGTCCAGCAATTGCTCGGCGTAGTCGGTTATCTTGATGAACCACTGCGGTATCTGGCGCCGCTCGACCAGCGCGCCTGAGCGCCAGCCACGACCATCGATAACCTGCTCATTTGCCAGTACGGTCTGGTCTACCGGGTCCCAGTTAACGCTCGCCATCTTCTTGTATACGAGTCCCTTCTGGTGCAGCACAGTGAAAAACCACTGCTCCCAGCGATAGTACTCGGGTTGGCAGGTCGCCAGTTCCCGGTTCCAGTCGTAGGCAAAGCCCAGCTGCTGCAATTGGGCTTTCATATGCTCGATGTTCTGGTAGGTCCAGGCGGCGGGGGGCACCTTGTTTTGCACCGCCGCATTCTCTGCCGGCAGGCCAAAAGCGTCCCATCCCATGGGCTGCAGCACGTTTTTCCCGAGCATGCGCTGGTAGCGACTTATCACATCGGCAATGGTGTAATTGCGAACATGCCCCATGTGCAGTTTACCGCTGGGATAGGGAAACATCGCGAGGCAATAGTATTTTTCGCGCTGCTCGTCGGGCCGGGCGGCAAAGCTCTGGTTCTGTTGCCAGAATTGCTGCACGCTTTGCTCGATTGTCTGCGGTTGGTAGTGTTCGTGCATAGCCTCGTCTTGCCTGGATCTGTGGATTGCGGATAGGGGCGGGTAGAATACCTTACCGAGGCCCAAGATCACATATTTAAGATGCTTTCGGGCCGCGACGAGAGGCACCCAGCAGGATCAAAACCAGTGCAAGTGCGACCACGGGCAGGTTGCCCCAGCGACCGTAGGGCGTGATGCCCTGCATCGGCACCACGGCGCCGCGCAGTACCGTGGCGGTAAACTGGGGGGCGGTTTGCAAAACCTTGCCGCGATAATCCACCAGTCCGGAGATGCCATTGTTGGTGCCGCGAATCAAATAGCGGCCGTTCTCCAGCGCACGCATCCTGGCGATTTCAAAATGTTGGTGCGGCCCGATGGACCGACCAAACCAGCTGTCATTGCTCACGGTCAGGATAATATCCGCTCGCCTTGAGTCACTGGCGACCATAGCCGGGTAAACCACCTCATAGCAGATGAAGGGTGCCAGCGTGACCGCTCCAGCTTGAAGCGGTTCCTGGTTGGGTCGTCCCCATGAGAAACTCGACATGGGTAAATCGAAAAATGCAATCATGCCCCGTAGCCAGCGCTCCAATGGCACGTACTCGCCAAAAGGCACCAGGCGCTGTTTGAAGTACATGCCGCTTCCCTTTCCCAGCGCGACCACGCTGTTATACAAGCCAGGACTGGACTCGCCGCTTGCGGCAGCGCGATAGGGGATGCCGGTGATAAGGGTTGAACCACTGCTCGCAGCCCTGCGATCCAATTGCTCGAGCAGCGTGCCGGCGTTGTGATAAAGGCGGGGAATCGCCGCTTCTGGCCAGATGATAAGATCTGTGCCCCACAGCTGGGCGGTCTGTCTGAGATAAGTATCGATGATCTGCTTGTAGGCCTCGGGCCGCCACTTCATCGCCTGTCGTATGTCAGGTTGTATCATGGCAACTTGCACGGGTTCGCCGACCGGGGCAACCCAGTCAATGCGCCGCAAGCCGGCACCACCCATCCAGAGTGCAGCCAACAGGCACACCATCGCCAGCTGGCGGCGGCGCGCTGAGATGCACAGCTGATACAAAGCGCTGCCGGTCAGGGCGACTACAAAACTGATGCCGAGGACTCCGGTCAGCGGCGCCCAGCCCGCCAGTGGCGTCGACAGATGCGCGTATCCGAGAAACAGCCAGGGAAAGCCCGTCAGCAACCAGCTTTTGAGCCATTCGCCCAGTACCCAGCTGGCCGGGAGTGCCAACCAGTTCCACTCGGGTGCGCGCTGATTGGAGAGGCTGTAGAGCCATCCCGCCAGCAAATTGAATAACGCCAAGCCAAGGGTGAACAGGATGATCAGGAAACTGGCGAGGGCCACCGAGGCATGGCCGTGCTCCTGAATGCTGACGTAAACCCAGGAGGTGCCGCTACCAAACAGGCCGACACCAAACAACCAGCTACGCCACAGGATGGTTCGCCTGGCCTGGCCCTCGAGTAACGCCCTCAGCAAGAACACCGCAGCGATGCCCGCCGGCCAAAACCCGAAGGGCGCCAGGGAGAGGGTGACCATCAGCCCCGCGACAGGGCACAGTAAATCGCCACGCCTGCCCCGGGTGTGGCGTTCGAATACGCTTTTGCCAGCCCCCCCGGCGGGGACTTCAGGAGTCTTGTGCATCCAGACGCATGCGCAGCCAGTGTAGCTGGCGATTGTCGGCCTTGCTGACGCGAAAATGGATGTTGCCCAGATGGACTTCCTCACCAATTCTGGGCAGGTGACCGAAGCGATGGGTCACCAGTCCTCCGATCGTGTCGTACTCGTCATCACTGAGCAGGGTATTGAACTGGTTGTTGAAGTCCTCGATCGGCATCAGGGCCTTGACGTAGTAGTCGCCGTCGGCGAGGCGACGAAAATAGGTATCTGCCGAATCGTATTCGTCCTCGATGTCGCCGACGATTTCTTCCAGCACGTCCTCAATGGTGGCCAGACCGGCGGCACCGCCATACTCATCGATAACGATCACCATATGGTTGCGGTTTTCACGAAACTCCCGCAGCAATACATTGAGGCGTTTGCTCTCAGGCACCACCTGGGTCGGGCGAAGCAGGTTGCTGATATCAAAACTGTAATCTTTTTCCTGCAGTAGCAGTGGCAGCAAGTCCTTGGCCAGCAGAATGCCCAGCACGGTATCCTTCGAGTCGCCCACGACCGGAAAGCGTGAATGCCCGGAACTTATCACTGCGGAGAGGATTTCTTCCCGGGAGTCCCCTGCCCGGATGCAAACCATCTGCGCCCGTGGCACCATGATTTCGCGCACCTGCATATCGGCGACGCGAACTGCGCCCTTGAAGATTCGCAGCGAGTCGTCATCCACGAGCGCGTTGCCGCGCGCCGCCTCCAGCATCGCCATCACATCTTCACGACTGCGGGGTTCAGAAGAAAACAATTGCCCGAGCTTGTCCAGCCAATTGCGATCATTGCCCTCTTCATTGGAACGCTCGTCGCTCATGGGGTTGCCGGCCTCTCGCTATTGGTGTTCAGGGCTTCATAAGGGGCTGCAAAGCCGAGATCGCCCAGTATCGCAGTTTCCAGTTGCTCCATCAGCTGCGCCTCGCTATCGTCGACATGATCGTAGCCAAGTAGATGCAGGGTGCCGTGCACCACAAGGTGGGCCCAGTGCGCTTGCAGTGATTTGTCCTGTTGTTCGGCTTCCTTTGCCACCAGTGGCGCGCAAACCATAATATCTCCCAGCAGTGGTAGCTGCAGGTGGGGCGGTAAATTCGCAGGAAAAGACAATACATTGGTGGCCCTGGGACTATTGCGATAGCGGTTGTTGAAGTCCTGCATCTCTGCTTCGCCGACAATGCGCAGGGTGAGTTCTGCATGGGAGTCAAAACCCGTCCGGAGCAAGGCAGAGCCTATCCAGAGCTCCAGCTCCGATGCGCCGGGAGCGGCTCGCTCATCATCGTTCTGGATATGCAGATCAAGGTCTTTCACTGCCGCTTATCCTGCTTCGAGTCGGACCGCTCATAGGCTTCGACAATGCGCTGCACCAGTGGGTGGCGAACCACATCCTTTGATTGGAATATGGTGAAGCTGATGCCCGGTACTTTTTCAAGTACCTGCATGGCATGACGCAACCCGGGCTCGGTGCCTCCAGGCAGGTCGATCTGGGTGATATCACCCGTAATGACGGCAGTGGAACCGTAACCAATGCGGGTGAGGAACATCTTCATCTGTTCCCGGGTCGTGTTCTGGCTTTCATCCAGGATTATGAACGCGTTGTTGAGGGTGCGACCTCGCATGAAGGCCAGTGGTGCAATTTCAATAACATTGCGTTCGATCAGCTTGGCCACTTTATCAAAACCAAGCATTTCGTATAGTGCGTCGTAGAGAGGTCGCAGGTAGGGGTCAACCTTCTGCGCCATATCACCGGGCAGGAAACCCAGCTTTTCGCCTGCCTCGACTGCCGGGCGCACCAAAATAATCCGCTCCACGTCTTCCGTCTCAAGGGCCTGCACGGCGCAGGCCACCGCAAGCCAGGTTTTGCCTGTCCCCGCGGGTCCGATGCCAAAGTTGATGTCGTGGCCAGTGATAGCCTGCATATATCGAGCCTGGTTGTCCCCGCGGGGTTTGATAATACCGCGGCGCGTCTTGATAACCGTGCGCTCGATGTTGCCGTCCTGCAATGCTTCCATGCCGGATTGCTGCAGGTGCAGGTGCAGGACTTCAGGACTCAGGCTCCCTCCCTGGCTAATTTCGCCATACAAATGCTGCAATAACGTAGCGCAGGCACTGATGCGGTCCGCTTCCCCCTGCAACTGGAAGCGGTTACCCCGATTGTGGATTTGCACTTGCAGCCTGGATTCAATCTGGCGCAGGTGGCCGTCGTGAACCCCACACAGCTCTGCCAGGCAACGGGCATCGTCGGGTTCGAGTGAAATGGTTTGCGGGGCGATAGCTGGGCTGTTCAAGGGTTTTCGTGAAACGACCTGTTGGAAGCATTGGTGGCAAGCATATAATGATTCACGCGGCAGTAAAAGTTCCACGCTTTGGTGCGAGCTCACCACGCAGCGAGTTGGGCAGGGCCTGGCGAATATGCACCGTGCAAAAATTGCCAATGAGTGATGCGTCGGTAGAGCTGAAATTCACGACTCGATTGTTCTCGGTGCGCCCCTGGAGCTGGCCTGGATCCTTCTTCGACACGCCCGTCACCAAAATGGTTTGAGTGCCACCTAGCATGCGTCGGCTGATCGCCTGGGCTTGCTGGCCAATGCGATGTTGCAGAATAGCGAGGCGCCGGCGTTTTTCATCCATGGGGGTCTTGTCTGCCAATTCCGCTGCAGGGGTCCCCGGTCGGGCGCTGTAGATAAAGCTGAACGAGTGATCGAACCCTATATCCTCGATTAGCTGCATGGTCGCCGCAAAATCCTGCTCGGTTTCGCCGGGGAAACCGACGATAAAGTCAGAAGAGAGGCTGATGTCGGGGCGAATCCTGCGCAAGCGGCGTATTTGGGACTTGTATTCCAGCACCGTATGTCCGCGCTTCATCATGGCAAGGATGCGATCCGAGCCACTTTGGACAGGCAGGTGCAAATGGCTAACCAGTTGCGGCAATTCGCCATAGACGGCTATCAACGGGTCGCTGAATTCAACCGGGTGGGAGGTGGTATAGCGCAGCCGGTCAATGCCTGGCACCGCGGCGACATAGGTCAGGAGCTCGGCAAAATCGACAATTTCACCGAGGTGATTATGACCCCGGTAGGCGTTGACATTCTGTCCCAGCAGATTGATCTCCCGCACCCCTTGCTGAGCGAGGTGAGCTACCTCACTGATCACGTCGTCGAAGGGCCGGCTCACTTCTTCACCCCGGGTGTAGGGCACGACACAAAACGTGCAGTATTTGCTGCAGCCCTCCATGACCGAGACAAATGCGGTACAGCCGTCCACCCGGGGTTCGGGCAAGCGATCAAATTTCTCGATTTCGGGGAAGCTGATATCGATAACCGGGTTGCCTTTAGCGCCGGCATCTATCATTTCCGGCAGTCGATGCAGGGTCTGGGGACCGAATATGATATCGACATAGGGAGCGCGCTTGCTGATATTGGCGCCTTCCTGGCTGGCGACACAGCCGCCAACACCGATGATAAGTCCGGGCCTGGCTTGCTTCAGGGGTTTCCATCGGCCGAGCTGGTGAAAGACTTTCTCCTGGGCTTTTTCGCGAATTGAACAGGTATTGAGCAGCAGGACATCGGCTTCTTCCGGGTCATCGGTGGCTACCAGGTGATGACTGTCACCGAGCAGGTCCCGGATCCTTGCCGAATCGTATTCGTTCATCTGACAGCCGTGCGTTTTGATGTAGAGTTTCTTAACGGGGGTGTCGCCCATGCTGGTGTGCTCAACTTGAAAAGCTCGCGATTATAGCAAACCTGGCCGCTGAGCTAAGGGCTTTTTGCCTGGGCCGCACTAAAGTATGATAGTATTCGCGCCCTTTCAGACCGCCGGGCAAGTTCAGTGGGGTTGGGCGTTGCATGTATAAGGTAGTGTTTCTCAATCACAACAAGGTTTACGAGCTATACGCTAACGCCGTCTACCAAAGTGAGATGTATGGCTTTGTCGAGGTCGAAGACTTCGTTTTTGGAGAGAAAAACCAGGTGATCGTCGATCCTGGTGTCGAGAAGCTGCGCAACGAATTCAATGGCGTTGAACGCACCTATATTCCCATGCATCACATCTTGCGCATCGACGAAGTCGAAACGGAAGGCACGGGTAAGGTGCGTGAAGTCAGCCCTGACGACAAGGTCGCGATGTTTCCCCTCGGTGGCCGGGCGCCAAAACCCGATCCGGGCTCCGACAAAGACGACTAATCCAGGGCCCGGGAACTGTGGCCGCAATATAAAGCGACCGGCTCGGTCAGCCGCTGGCACTAGGCCAGCAGCTGCTGGACTGTTGCCAGTTTCACGCAACACACGAAGACCTGCATGGCCTTATCAATCTCTTCCAGGCTGGGGAAGCTCGGGGCAAGACGAATGTTGCTATCCCTCGGATCCTTGCCGTAGGGATAGGTGGCGCCGGCAGGCGTCAGCACGACCCCGGCGCTGCCCGCCAATTCCACCACCTTTTGCGCCAGACCCGGGCGGGTGTCAAAGGATACGAAGTAGCCGCCCTTCGGCTCCGTCCAGTTCGCTATGGCGAGTCCCCCAAGGCCATCACTCAGGTGCTTCAGCACGATATCGAAGCGCGGTTTCAGTAGCGCGGCATGCCCCTGCATGTGGCGTTTTATACCGGCCATATCCCGCAAAAGCCTGACGTGGCGCAACTGGTTTATCTTGTCCGGCCCGATTTGGCTGATGAGCAACTGCTGCTTGAAACTGCGCAGGTTGTTGTCTGTCATGGCGGCAAAGCTCACCCCGGCCCCGGCAAATGTTATCTTCGATGTGGAGCCAAACAGATACAGGGCATCGGCGGTCTCGGCTTGCTTGAAGCTCGCCATGACGTTGTCAAGCTCTGGCGCATCGGCTTGGAGGGTGTGCACGGCATAGGCATTGTCACAGAAAACCCTGAAGTGGGGACCAGCTATTTTAGGCAGCTGGGCCAGCCGCTTGATAGTCGCACTGCTGTACACGCACCCTGACGGATTGGAAAATCTTGGCACACACCAGATCCCTTTTATCATGGGGTCCCGGGCCACCAGTTTCTCGACCTCATCCATGTCCGGTCCGGCATCACCCAGATCGACTGGAATCATCTCTATGCCCAGCTGCTGGCAGATGGAAAAGTGGCGATCGTAGCCTGGCACCGGGGCGAGAAACCTGACGCTGTCGCCCTGTTTGATCCATGCCGAGTCGCTGCCCGCCACGCCCTGGTACAGCGCGAACAGCACAGCAAAATACATCAGGGTCAGGCTGCTGTTGCCGCCCACCAGTATTTCACTGGCATCCACTCCCATCATCTCTGCAAATAAGGCTTTGGCCTCGGGAATGCCATCCAGGCCGCCATAGTTGCGCAGATCGGTTCCACTGCCGTCGCGATAATTACCCTGCAGGATGCCATCCAACTCATCCGACAGTGAAAGCTGCTCCGGGCCGGGCTTGCCTCGGGTCAGATCGAGCTTCAAGCCGGCCTCCCGGTATTGCCGAAGTTGCTGAGACAATTCCTGTTCCAGGACCTTGAGCTCGGCGTGGTCAGTCTGGTCGAATGGCTTGCTCATGTTGACTCCCCGGTGGCAATATGAGCGGCGAGTATACCGCAGCCCCGGCCAAATATGCTTGACTAAAGTCGTGTTTGTCTGGGCAAGCTGCGGGTACATAATGGAACGATGAAAGCATCTGATTGACCAGATAATAAACAACCAGATAATAGAAGGAGTCTATAATGTCCTACCAGCAAGAGTACCAGCGCTCGATTGACCATCCGGAAGATTTCTGGCGCGACAAGGCTAGCACTTTAGCCTGGTTCAAGCAGCCCCAAACCATATTGGCAAACGATGACAACGGCATCGCGCGTTGGTTTGTCGATGGCGAATTGAACACCTGTTTTCTGGCGCTGGATACCCATATTGAAAACGGCCGTGGCGACCAGCTGGCCCTGATCTACGATTCTCCAGTCACCGATAGCAAGCGGCAATATACCTACCGGGAGCTGCGCGATGAGGTTGCGCTGTTCGCGGGAGCCCTGGCGAAGCTGGGAGTGGCAAAGGGCGACCGGGTGCTGGTTTACATGCCAATGGTGCCGGAAGCGGCGATTGCCATGCTGGCCTGCGCTCGCCTGGGCGCTGTTCACTCGGTGGTTTTCGGCGGCTTTGCCCCCGGAGAGCTCAAGGTGCGCATCGATGACGCGGAACCCAAGGTGGTGGTGTCTGCGTCATGCGGGATAGAGGTTCAGCGGGTCATTCCCTACAAACCGATGCTGGATGCGGCGATCGACTTGGCCGAGCATAAGCCGGGCAATTGCATTATCCTGCAGCGCGAGCAGGTGCAGGCCGAATTGGAGCCAGGCAGGGATCTGGAATGGCAGCAGGCGCTCGAAGGTGTCGAACCAGCGGACTGTGTGCCCGTACTGGCTACCGATCCGCTTTACATCCTCTACACCTCCGGCACCACCGGGGCGCCCAAGGGGATCGTCCGGGACAACGGTGGCCACGCGGTGGCACTCAAGTACTCGATGAAAGCTATTTACGATATCAACCCGGGTGAGGTTTTCTGGGCAGCCTCTGACGTGGGCTGGGTTGTGGGGCACAGCTACATTGTCTACGCGCCGTTGCTTGCTGGTTGTACCAGTATTTTTTACGAGGGCAAACCGGTGAAAACTCCCGATGCCGGCGCTTTCTGGCGGGTCATCTCCGACTACAAGGTCAAGGCTGTTTTCTCGGCGCCAACGGCCTTCCGCGCGATCAAAAAGGAAGACCCGGAAGGTGAGATGGTGCGTAAGTACGACCTTTCCTGCCTGAAAACCCTGTTCCTGGCGGGTGAGAGACTGGACCCCCCTACCTACGAGTGGTTGCGGGACCTGTTCAAACTGCCGGTCATTGACCATTGGTGGCAGACTGAAACCGGCTGGGCCATCGCCGCTAACCTGACCGGGGTGGAAGCTGTGCCGACCAAGCCCGGTTCAGCGACCTATCCCGTGCCGGGTTATCATGTTTGCATTCTCGACGAGGAAGGCAATGAGTTGCCCCGCGGTGAACAGGGGGCAATTTCCGTCAAGCTTCCCATGCCCCCCGGCTGCCTGCCAACGATCTGGCGCGATCACAGCCGCTATGTCAACGGTTACCTCAAACAGTTTCCCGGCTATTACGTCAGTGGTGATGGGGGCTATTTCGATGAGGATGGCTACCTGTTTGTCATGGGGCGAACCGACGATGTCATCAATGTCGCCGGCCATCGACTCTCCACCGGTGAACTGGAAGAGGTGGTGGGCAGTCATGCCGCCGTGGCTGAGTGCGCTGTCATCGGTATCAACGATGACCTGAAAGGCCAGATCCCGGTGGCTTTGTTGTGCCTCAAGGATGGTGTTGACAAGGCAGATGCGGACATCGAGGCTGAAGTGGTGCAGTTGGTGCGCGATACCACCGGGGCGGTGGCCTGCCTGCGTCAGGCACTGGTGGTGAAACGCCTGCCGAAAACCCGCTCTGGCAAGATTCTGCGTGCAATCCTGCATAAGATAGCCGATGGTGAGGAATACAAGGCGCCGTCGACGATTGATGATCCGGTGGTGTTACAGGAAGTGACGGAGCTGATGAGTGCTCGCAAGGTTGGCAGTTTCGCGAAAGGCTAGCAGGATCGAGCTACCCGGACCTGGCATGAGGCTGGGTTTGGGTGCTTTTAACTAGCCCGCATAACCGCTGATGAGCGCGTCAATGGTTTCCAGTGCCTCCGGTGAGGCGTCGATGATCTGGTAGCCAGACCAGTGTCGGTCGACGTTTTCCGCACTGCGACTCCAAAGGCAATCAACCCCAAGATCGATGTGGGTCATCCCGTTGATCGGTTCCGGCAGCTCCAGGGAAAACTGGAAAATGGAATTGGTGCTCATTTCCTGGTCACTGATAATCATCAGTCCCTCCACAGTAATATTTACCAATTCCCCAATAAAATCCCGGTTCATGGCATTGCGGATCAGGATCGTGGTGTTGAGTTCCTGGCGCTGGTGTTTCCTGTGGTGCTCTGACAATGCTCGATCCCCTGTGCAGCAGTGTAAAGGAGGCGGTTGGTCTACCCGCTAAAGTATAGATGCTGCTTGCAATTGGTGGTGGAATTTGTCGCTGCGCTGAAGCGGTTGGTTTGTGGGAGGGATCTTCGGAGGCGTTTGATTATGCCAGCCGGATATAAAAAAGCCCGATGCTGTAGCACAGCACCGGGCAGGGTTGGTTCAGGTATGAGCCCTGTTTTAGAACGCCGCCTGCAAGCGCACTGAGAAACCGTGGCCGGAGTCGTAGGTGGACTGGCCTGGCTCCAAATCCAGGGAATCGGCACGCACCAGGTCGTCGCCGTTGGAAGCGAGCTCTTCGTCCCAGCTGGTGTAGACGTAGTTGGCACTAAGCCGCAGGATTTCGCTGGGATACCAGTTGACCCCCAGGGTGGTGATATCGCCCTTGTTGCGATTGGCAGCGTCGATCCCGCTGTCATCCAGGCTGACCCCTGCCTGCTTGATGAAAACCTCCCATGCGCCCAAACCTTTGTTGTTGGGCTTGACCTTGTCCCATGTTCCTTTTTTGTAGGGGCGCGACTCACCGGTAATAAACCAGCCAGCTTGCACATAATAGCCATCGGCAGAGGCGTCTTCACCATCGTCTGCCGCATTGGTGTCGCGTCGATGGTATTCCCCGGCCCCATGGAATGGCCCCAGTTTACCGGCCAATTCCAGTGCCATGATGCTCTGTGACTCAATCGGGTCGATTCCAATCGCGATGTCATCACTGCTGCGGATGCCCTGGGTTACGCCAGTGCCGTCAAACGCGTCGTCGGGATCATCGGCGGCATTACGCTGGGTGGCGCCGATGCCCAGGTGAAGCAGGGCGTTGTCGCTGTTGATCGGGGAGATAAATGCGCGCCCGGTATAGGCCCACTTCTGGGCGCCGGAATCGCTGAACTGGTCGTTGTTGTCGTAAATACCAAATGCGTAGCCCCAGAAATTATTGGCACCATGAATACTGATACCCAGGCTGCGGCCTTCAGCGAAGAAATCATTGATAGGCGAGCGCTCAATGGAGGTTACATATTTGGAACTGGTGAGCTCCTCGAGGCTGAAGGGCTCCTTGTGTTTACCAACAGTGATATTGGCGAAATTGAAGCGCTTCCAGCGGATATACAAATCCTCGGCCGTGCCACCACCGGAGCCGGAATCGACCAGGTTGAACTGCATCTTGTAGGCCCAGTCCTTGAATACATCGCCCTGGATATAAATACGGGCACGTCGGAAAAACAAATCGGAGCCGGTGCCACCATCGCCGTTGACAAGATTCATGCTGTCATTGAAAACGTCGGCCTGGACCTGGACCCTGCCGCCAATGCGAAAACTGAAATCACCGCTCTCGGTGGTTGCTTCAATGCCGCCCTTGGTTTTGATCACGATATCCTCGCCATCGGTAATCACATTTCCCGCCATGGCCTGGGAGCTGATCAGGCCGGCAGTGGCCAGACCTAGCGCTGTGCGCAGCAAATTATTTTTCATAGTGTGTCCCCTAAGTATATACCCGTTAATTAAAAGAGACCGGTCCGCCCCGGTTTGGCCCATATTCTGTAGGCCTATTGTTGCATTAGTATGACATCCAGGCTGTGACCGGCAAAGGGCGCCGAAATACGCTTGAATAAGCGTTTCAAGGCCCAACTTATCAATGGTAGCAAATAAAACCAGGGAGCAACTAATGAATGACGAAGCAGCGCAAGCGGAACTGCTCGACGGCGCCGATTCGGAAGTGGGCAGCGGGCTGGCCCTTCCCGATCAGGTGCTGCCCGATGTACTGCACCTCATTCCGGTGATGTCACGGCCCTTCTTTCCCGCCCAGGTGCACCCGGTAGTGGTCGATGCGGATCCGTGGCAGCGCACCTTGCAGGCGGTCGCGGATAGCGGCGGGCCCCCGCTGGCCGGGCTGGTCTATACGCCGCAGCTGGAAGATTTGGAAAAGGTCGATGACTTCCCGGCGGTAGGCTGTGCAGTGCGACTCATCAGTGCTGCGGCCGACGAGGGCAAAATCCAGTTTGTGTGCCAGGGCCTGCAGCGCTTTCGCATTGTGCAATGGTTGAGCAAGAGCCCGCCCTACCGCGTGCGGGTGGAATATCCCCGCAGCCCGGAGGAAGATTCCGAGCAGCTCAAGGCCTTTGCAATGGCGATAATTGCGGCGATTAAGGAGTTGTTGCCACTCAATCCGCTCTACAATGCGGAGCTGCGCCATTACCTGAATCGCTTTAGTCCCAACGACCCATCCCCTCTGACTGATTTTGCGGCCTCCCTGACCACGGCGCCCGGGGGCGACCTGCAGGATATCCTCGAGACTCTGCCCCTCGAGCGACGGATGGAAAAAGTCCTGTTGCTGTTAAAGAAGGAGCTCGATGTCGCCCGCCTGCAGAGCAAAATCAGTGAGCAGGTCAACGAAAAAATCAGCAGCCAGCAGCGCGAGTTTTTCCTGCGCGAACAACTCAAGGTTATCCAGAAGGAATTGGGCCTGTCCAAGGATGACAAGACCGCAGAGTCCGAGGAGTTTCAGCAGCGCCTCGAGGGAAAAACGGTACCCGAGGAGGCTCGGCGGCGTATCGAGGAAGAAATGCGCAAGTTCTCGGTGCTCGAAAGCGGGTCGCCCGAATATGCCGTGACCCGCAACTATCTCGATTGGTTGACGATATTGCCCTGGGGGGTTCACTCGAAGGACAAGCTGGATTTACAGCACGCCCGCGAAGTGCTGGACGCCCACCACGACGGTCTTGGCGATGTGAAACAGAGAATCGTCGAATTTCTGGCACTGGGTGCTTTCAAGGGTGAGGTGTCAGGCTCGATCATCCTGTTGGTCGGGCCGCCCGGGGTTGGCAAAACCTCGATAGGGCGCAGCATTGCCGACGCTTTGGGGCGCAAGTTCTATCGCTTCAGCGTCGGGGGTATGCGCGACGAAGCCGAGATCAAGGGGCACAGGCGCACCTACATCGGCGCCATGCCGGGCAAATTTGTGCAGGCGCTCAAGGATGTCGAGGTCAGTAATCCCGTGATCATGCTGGACGAAATCGACAAGATCGGCTCGTCCTACCAGGGCGACCCGGCATCGGCATTGCTGGAAGCCCTCGATCCCGAGCAGAACAGTGAATTCCTCGACCACTATCTGGACGTTCGCCTCGATCTTTCCAATGCCCTGTTTATTTGCACCGCCAACCAACTCGATAGTATTCCCGGGCCCCTGCTGGACAGGATGGAGACGATCCGCCTGTCCGGCTACATCGCAGAAGAAAAGCTGGCAATCGCCCGCAATCATCTCTGGCCCCGAATCCTGCAACAGGCGGGCGTCAAGAATAGCCAGTTGAAGATTACTGACGGCGCGCTCAAGCGAATCATTGAGGGCTATGCCCGTGAGGCCGGGGTGCGTAATCTGGAGAAACAGCTTCGCAAGATCCTGCGCAAGGCCGTTGTCGAGATTCTGGAGCAGGGAAGCAAGACCGTGAGTATCGGTGTGAAGAGTGTCGAGCAGTACCTGGGTCCACCGGTATTCACGGCGGACGCGGCTATTGCCGGCGTTGGGGTTGTCACCGGTCTCGCCTGGACCTCGATGGGAGGCGCCACCCTGCCGATCGAGGCTACCCGGGTGCATACCCTGACCCGGGGCTTCAAACTGACCGGACAGCTGGGCGAGGTGATGAAGGAGTCAGCAGCAATTGCTTACAGTTATGTTATCGCCAACCTTGAGCGCTACCAGGCTGACAAGGATTTCTTTGACGAGGCCCAGGTGCACTTGCATGTGCCGGCCGGGGCAACTCCCAAGGATGGCCCCAGCGCCGGTATCACGATGGCTACAGCCCTGCTGTCCCTGGCGCTGCAACGCAAGGTGCCGCGCGGGCTGGCCATGACCGGAGAGCTGACCTTGACCGGCCAGGTGCTCCCGGTTGGCGGTATTCGCGAAAAGGTGATCGCCGCACGCCGGGCCAGGCTGAAGCAGCTGGTATTACCCGCTGCCAACGAGCGCGACTACGACGAGTTGCCCGCTTATCTGAAGGATGGACTGGAGGTTGCGTTTGCGGCGCATTACAGCGACGTGTTCAAGCTTGCCCTGGGGTGACTGAGCGAGAGTCAGGGTCGTTGCGGGCATTGTTGTGGGCATTAAGGTGCCTGACCCGGCTGCGATGCTGGCAGCGGACGCTTTTACCGCTGTCAACGCAGTGGTAGACTGACAGCCGGGTCACAGCGGGTGATTGCATGATGCAGCGGGAAGCGGAAGCGGAGTCGGTCAGGACCACCACGGGCTGGGGAAGGCGCCTTTTGTCGATCGTGGGATGGGGGGCGATCATTTACCTCGTCCTCGCCGCGTTATTGGCTTTTGTTGTGCCTGACTTTGCGCGCAACATGTTGCAGCAGAAGTTGAGCGTTGAGCCCTTCGTTGCCCGCATAGATAATATGCGTATCAATCCCCTGACCCTGGCTGTTGAGATCGAGGGGTTTCGCCTGTCTGAAAGCGGCCCGCCCCCGGCGAAAGAGGGCGCTGGTGACGCCGGCTTCGTGCTGCTGGATTTTGAAAAACTTCGGCTGGATATATCTCCCTGGGCGCTGTCAAAAAGAGCCATGGGGTTCGACGAGATTGCGCTTGTCAAGCCGCAGCTTGGGGCGCGCCTCGATCGACAGCAGCAGCTGAACTGGCAGCGCTATGCCGACAGTCTGCAGGCTTCGCTGGGCGCGGATGATAGCGCCGAGCCGGCGCCAGAGGAAGCTGCCGATGACGAGCTGCCCCGCTTGCTGGTCGATAAATTATCGATAGATGACGCCGAACTGGTGTTTGTCGATGCCAACAAGCCGGGTCCTTTCGAGACGGACTTTGGTCCGCTCTCGATAGAGATTCTGGAGCTCAGTACCCTGATAGGGGATGACGCCACCTACACGCTCTCTGCGTCTACTGAGCGCAGCGAATTACTGGCGTGGAGTGGCAGCTTGTCACTCAACCCGCTGCGTTCCGCCGGCTCGATTGCTGTGTCGGGCTTGCGCCTGCCCAAGGTGTGGGATTACTTCAAGGATCAGCTGAAGTTCGAACTGGCCAGTGGCACCCTGGGCATAACTGGAAGGTATGTCTACGACAGTAACCTGAATTTCTCCGACGGCAGCCTGAAACTGGCAAACATCGTGGTGCTGGATCGCGCGGGTAAAAAGCCGGAGCTGGTCGCCCTGGCTAACACCGGTTTGAGCGGTATCGTCTTCGACCTCGATCGCCAGCGACTGGATATTGCCAATGTTGAATTGGCTGGGCTGGAAGTGCTGGAGAGCATCGATCCCAATGGTGCCAGTTACCTGTCCTCCGTTTTTTCACCAGCAACAGCGCCACAGCCCAGCGGCGGCTTGAAGTCGGCAACGAGTACTCCCAGGGGCTCGGGTGACAATGAAAGACCGTCTCCTGTTGAGCGCGCTGCTGACAGCGGAAAAGCGATCCCCGCAGAGTCCCGTGCCGGGGGCGAGGCCCCCGCTGAAACCGAACAGGCTGCTCCTGCCGGATCCGAAGACTCAGGTCCCGCCCCCGATGCCGCACCGGCCTCCGGGCCCAAACCAGTCGGTGCGGACCAGCCAATGGCGCCAAAAAATGAAGCCGCCGGGACTGAGAAAACCGGCGCATTAGCCCCGGGCACTGCTCACCCTGCAGCAAACGGCGAGGGTTGGCCATTGCGCTTGTCCCTGATTTCCAGTGCCAAGGCGTCGACCCCGGCAGAATCGACAGTCGAGCCGGTAGACCCAGTAGACCCAGTAGACTCAGCAGAAGCGGTAGAAGCGGTAGAAGCGGTAGAAGCGGTAGAAGCGGTAGAAGCGGAGCCGCCAGCGGCGAGCACTGCAGCCGTGGAGCAAGCCACGGCTGGCGCAAGCGATGCTGCTGCAGTGACTTCTACTGACCAGTCGCCACAGGGATCGGCTGCCAGGCCAGAGATTGGCAAGCCGGGCGAGGGGGCAGGTGTGGAAAGGGCCTCGGGCTCGGCGAAGGAAGAGGGCGGTGTTGCAGAGCCAGGTGCTGGGGCCGGTTCACCTCAAGCCGAGCCGGCTAAACCCGGAGAGCCTGCTGAGCCCCTGGCTGCGCCTGCCAAAGCCGGTGCGGCAAGCTCCGAATTCAGTGTCGGCATCGGCCGCGTGGCATTGTCTGATGCCGCTGTCACCATAATGCATCAGTTATCGGAGTCGACCAGTAACAAGATTCTGCTGCAGAATATCGCTGTCGAAGTGAAGGGTTTTGAATTCCCCGGCGGTGAGGTCCAGGCGTTTAGCGTAGACACCCGGATCAACGAGGCCGGAAAGCTGTCGCTGCAGGGCAAAGGCGATATCGACCCCCTGCAGGCCGACTTCCAGCTTCAGCTCGACGGTTTTGAGCTGGCCGCCCTGATGCCCTATGTCGAGCCGGTGCTGGCCGTCAAACTTGAAAGTGGTTCGCTCGGTGCCGAGCTCAGCGGTAGTCTGGCACAGCGGGATGAGGCTTTGAACAGCAAGGTCGAGGGTCAGGTCAAGTTCAGCCAGTTGCTGGTCAACGAGGCGAAAAAGGGGACCAAGGTCCTCAGCTTCGAGACTTTGAACTTCAACCAGTTAGCCTGGGAAAGTGAGCCCGCCGCGCTGCAGATTGATCAGGTGGAGCTACTGCAGCCCTTCGCCAAGATCGTCATATTCGAAGACGGCAGCACCAATTTGGGTAAACTGGTGATTGAGCCGGCCGAGGCGGGGGGTGACAGGGCTGTGGATGGGGCGGACAGTGCTGCCGGTCCCCAGACCCAGACCCAGGCCCAGACCCAGGCCCAGGCCCAGGCCCAGGCCGCGGATGCCGTGCCCGGGGAGGATGAGGATAAGGCAGGCATGCCGGTCAAGGTCGCTGTCGGATCGGTAGATTTTCACGATGGCACGGCCGACTTCTCCGATCTCTCGCTGCAGCGAACGTTTCGCGCCGCAATCTACGGCATCAAGGGTAGCATCAAGGGGCTGGACTCGGACGCCTCGGCTGCGGCCGTGGTCGACCTTACGGGGCAGGTCGAAAAATACGCTCCAGTGACCCTGAAAGGAAAGGTAAAGCCGTTATCCGAAAACCTGATGGTCGATCTCGATCTGGACTTTCGCAACCTCGAGTTAACCTCAGTAAGCCCCTATTCCGATACCTATGCGGGCTACAATATCGACAAAGGCAAGCTGGATGCAGACTTTAAATACCATATTGTCGACCAGAAGCTGGCGGCCGAGAACAGGCTGGTCATCGATCAGTTGACCCTGGGGGAACGGACCGACTCCGCCACAGCCACTTCCTTGCCGGTGGCGCTTGCCGTGGCCCTGCTGAAAGACAGCAACGGCGTGATAGATCTCAATTTGCCGATAAGCGGTGACCTCGATGACCCGGAATTCCATTATGGCGCTCTGATAGGCAAAGCCCTGCTGAATCTGGTGACTAAAATTGTGACGGCGCCATTCGCCCTGCTGGGAAGCCTGGTCGGGGCCGATGAAGAAGACCTGGACAACGTCGCTTTTGCGGCGGGCGAAAGTGAACTTGCCGAAGCTCAGTCAGGAAAGCTGGCCAAGGTGGCTGAAGCCCTTGCCCAGCGCCCGCAGTTGTCAGTTTCCCTGCGCGGAGTCGCTGTGCCCGCAATCGATGCGCCTGCTCTCAAGCAGCGGCGACTGGAGCAGGCCCTGGCCGAGCAGGGGATCGCGTATCCGATATCTGCCAACGACCGCAAAAAGTTTTTTTCCTGGTTTGAAAAAAGTACCGGGCGAGACGTCGATGACCTGAAAAAGGAGCTCAAGGCATCGCAGCCGGACATTGACAAAAAAGCGCTGGAGGCCCTGATGCAGGAGCGTCTTCTCGATTCCCTGTTGCGGCGCCAGAAAGTTGGGGAGAGTGATCTGGATCAGTTGGCCCGTGCCCGCAGCGAACAGGTAAGAGAGACCATGGTGACAGCCGGTGTCGACCCCAACCGACTGTTTATTCTCGATCCTGCTGTTTCCAGTGAGCAAAAGCAGCAGCCAAGTTGCAAGCTGGAGCTCGACGCCAGTTGATACAGGGTCCGAATAACCCTGATATCTAACCGCTAGGGGCTTTATCGGTACTGAATAGCTAGCTATAATGCTGTGTTGGCGGCGCTAGGGCACGGTGTTGCCAGTAGTAAGCAATGCCAATGGCACGCCATCCCATCCCCCGGGCCTTGGAATCGTGGGAGGAGTGGTAAAAGTGTTTGATTGCTGCATGCTCTAATTCTGCCGGCCGATAATCAGGCAAGCAGGTCAAAAATGCTTTTCAGTGCTGACTAATCGGGGTAGTGGGGCGACCCACAAAACATACGTAATAAAGGAAAAGAGCATCATGAAGAAAACAACGCAAGTATTGCTGGCGTCCGGCTTGCTCGGATTGAGCAGCGGTTTGTCAGCACAGGGAATAGCTTCCGACAGTGGCTTGGGTTTCGAAGTCGGCGGTGGCTATTATTTTACAGACAACAAACGCCAGGTTGATGACGGCCCCTTCGGGGCAATTGGCGCCGAGTGGCGCTTGGGCGAGCACTGGGCAATCCAGGGCTGGTTCTATCGTACGGCCGACCTGGATCAGTCTGATAATGCCAATTCATCCAGTCGTGGCGATGCATCGATAGAAAATGCGCACCTCGACCTCACCTACTATTTTACCAATGGACGCTGGCAGCCCTATATGTCGGTCGGTGGCGGCCAGTCGATGGTCGACTACAGTGATGACGTGCCCAATTCCGAGAACGATAACCACAATCAGTGGAATGCGGGCCTGGGTCTTAAGGTACACTTGACGCCCGGAATTTTCCTGCGGGCGGAAGCGCGCGCTTTCCGCGGCAGGGGTGATCGCACCGATGTCGCCACCTTCGCGAGCCTTGGCTATATGTTCGGCCAGGAGCCCAAAGCTCCACCGATCCTGGACAGCGATGGTGACGGTGTGCTGGATGATGTCGACCAGTGCCCCAACACGCCTGCCGGTGTCGCCGTAGACGAAGTGGGTTGTCCGCTGGATAGCGATGGTGATGGTGTAACCGATGACATCGACCAGTGCCCCGACACGGCTCCTGGCTCGGAAGTGGACGAAGTGGGTTGTTACCTGGTGCTGACCGAGACGGTGGTCCTGAAAGTGGACGTCAAAGCCGCTTTCGACTCTACCAAGATCGGTGCCGACGGCGTTGCTTCGCTGCAGGAAATTGCCGGTATCATGCGTAGGTACCCGGGTGCAACCGCGCTGATCGAAGGCCACACGGATAGCAGCGGCCCCGCCGAGTACAACCAGAAACTGTCCGAGCGCCGAGCTGCCGCTGTCGCTGGAATTCTGTCCGATGATTTCGGTATCGATGCCTCTCGGATGGAGACAGTTGGCTATGGTGAGACTCGTCCGGAAGCCGACAACTCAACTGCTGAAGGCCGTGCCGCGAATCGCCGTGTGATGGTGATCATGGAAGGCGAGGTTGAGGAAGCGACCATCGAAGGCGTAGAGCTGATCGAAGTCGAAATGAAGTAAGCCTTGCCCGGCAGGGTCACCCTGCCGGGCTTGTAAGGTGTTAAACTCCGGCCGCACCTTCAAGGTGCGGCCTTGTTTTTTCACCCACACCGTAAATCTTTGTACCTGAAACGCAGCATTACCTTCCGGGCACGGTCCGTGCGGCGCATTCGTTGACCTCATCTTTTTTTGGCCTTCAGAAAAGCCGGCTGGGCATCAGTGTGTCCTGATTATTTCTTGCAGAGACTGGAAAGTATGAAAGATCTTGATTTCGCACAGTATATTGATCAGGCCCCGGGCTTGATCATCAAGTACGGCAGCATGGTGGTCACCGCCCTGCTGATATTTTTGATTGGCAAAATGCTGGCGCGAGCCATCAGCAATGGTGTCGTGCGGGCAATGACCGTGCGCGATGTCGACGTGACCATTACCCGGTTTGTCGGCAGCCTCATTTATGGCCTGCTGTTTGCCTTTGCCGTGGTTGCGGCCCTGTCCCAGTTGGGGATAGAAACCACTTCCTTTATCGCCCTGCTTGGCGCCGCGGGCCTCGCAGTGGGCCTGGCCTTGCAGGGCAGCCTGTCGAATTTTGCCGCTGGCGTATTGGTGATACTTTTTCGACCCCTGCGCGCCGGCGACTTTGTCGAGGCTGGCGGTGTCTCCGGTGTGGTGCGGGAGGTGGGCATTTTTACCACGGTGCTGAAAACCGGGGACAACAAGACCATTATCGTGCCCAATTCAGGCATCATGGGCGGCACCATTACCAACTATTCGCTTGAAGAAAATCGCCGAATAGACCTGTTGATTGGCATCAGTTATGAAGCGGATATTCGAGCTGCCAGGGAGATTGTTCAGGCACTGATGGACGCTGACAATCGAATACTAAAGGACCCCGCGGCCTCGATCAGCGTGGCCGAACTGGCGAGCTCCTCGGTAAATCTGGCGATTCGACCATGGGTCAAATCGGCGGATTATTGGCCGGTGCGTGGAAGCATGCTGGAGGCGATAAAGAACCGTTTCGATGAGGCAGGAATCGGTATTCCCTATCCCCAGATGGATGTTCACCTGGCCCAGGCCGAAAAGTCGCAGTGAACAAGCTATTGCATCATTCTCTCCGCTACCCGCTGGCAGTTTTCATACTGGTTACCCTGGGCAGTATGGCGCATGCCCAGCAGGAAATGGTCGACCAGCCGGTGTGGGCTGGCGCCATCGATCTGGGTTTCGTGCAGACCTCTGGAAATACCGAGGGGGCGACCCTGGCCTTCTCCCTGGATTATGGCCGGGACGGCCCGCGCTGGCGCCACGCTTTGCACCTGGAGTCTTTTAACCAGACCAGCGACGATGAGCGCCAGGCCGAAAAGTACCTGGGCTACTGGCAAAGCAACCTCAAATTTACCCGGGTTCAGTCGATGTTCTTTCGTGGCCAGTATGAGGAAGACAAGTTTTCAACCTATGCCTATCAGGGAATTCTATCGTCGGGTTACAGCCATCGGGTAATCGACAATGACAGGATGGTGCTGGATCTGGAGGCCGGCCCGGGTTATCGACGCAGCCAGTTTGCCGATACCGGAGAGCTTGAAAATGAACTGATTGTTCGACTTGCAGGTAATTTCAAGTGGAATATCAGCGATACAGCGAGTTTTGGCCAGTTGCTCTCCGTTGAAGAAGGACCGGAAAACACCACTGTGCGCTCCACCACATCACTGACGATGAGTGTGTATAAATCCCTGGCGATCAAGCTGTCATACAAACTGCGGTGGACCCGCGTGGTCGACCCTGATACCGATCCCATGGACCGGGAAACCAATATCGCAATGGTTTATCAGTGGTGACGCCCGGCCTTCAGCGGCCCGGAGGTCGACCGATGAGCCTTGACCTGCCATTGAATTTTTGTGAGTTTCCGTAGTCCAAACCAGGCAGATGGATGTGTCGTCGAGGTGACAAGGTGTTGCTGTTGGGTGGCAAGGGAGAGCCACGGGGTGCTTTTTGCCTGGCGTGAACGACGTGGTCAAATTTTTCAACTCCCCGCTAGAGCTTGCCGCTGCCTGCCGGCGCCGCCAGGTTGGTGAGATCGAGCTTGCCTTTGTGGGTTTTCCTTATGGGCATCATCATGCCGGCTACAGAAATCTTGGTGTAAAGCTGGTAATGCAATGCATCCATTTTCCCTGACGAGGTGATCAGGCTCTTGAAAAGGCCCAGGGTTCCCATCAGGCTGGTGGAGGCGTCCAGCGCCATGATGC
>JAHEGP010000185.1 GCA_024645065.1 Cellvibrionales bacterium
GCCTTGCCGGGTCGCGCTGTTTGCCTCGAGCATTGCTCCTCCAACTGCAGCGCGTCTCCCAGGCGCACCTATCCTCGGCCAACTTCCGTGTCGACGGCAGTAGTGCATCCTTCGGCACCACCTGGTTGTGACCAGCCCCCAGTCCAGGGCCTGTCAGGTGAATGGCTTTGGGCGGGTCAAGAGTTGCGGCCGTTTAGCGCTCCGACTACCCTGTCGATTTCGAACTGCAGGTGTCACGCAATACCAGCAGATGTATCCGGCCTGGAGGGCAGAGCGGTGATTTTACAAAGCGAACGCGAGCAAGTGGTTGCGCATTGTCGGCATATGGGGGCCCTGCGTTTAACGCCGGGAACCAGCGGCAATATCAGCTTGATCAATGCCGAGCGGGGCTTCATGGCAATCAGCCCAAGCTCGATGAGCTACGAGGCCATGACAGCGGCAGATGTGGTGGTGATGAACCTCGACGCCGAGCTTGTCGATGGCGCGCGACGCCCCTCAACGGAATACGCCATGCATCTGGCGTGCTATCGCGCCCGCCCCGACATCGGCGCTGTTGTCCACACCCATTCACCGGCGGCAACCACTTTGGCAACCCTGGGCTGGGAGCTGCCCGCGATTCATTACATGATCGCCTACAGCGGCGTCTCGTTGGTGCGCTGCGCCCCCTACCACCTGTTCGGCACAGTGGGTTTGGCTGATGCCGCAACCGAGTGTCTGGGTAGGGGTTACGCCTGCCTGCTGGAAAGCCATGGTGTTTTGGCAACCGGTCCCGATATTGGCCGTGCGTTTGCGCTGGCTGAGCAGTTGGAATTTTGCGCGGATCTCTATTTGAGGGCTCAGTCAGTGGGTACACCGAAAATATTGAGTGATGACCAGATTCAGCAGGTGATCGCACGTTTCTCGAGCTACAGTGTGCAATGACGCATGCCACCCTGACTCATACCTGACATCGTGTCGGTATAGAGAAGAGCTGTGCCGAAGCCATCCGTGATGAGCGGCTATGGCCGCCGCAAGTCAGGCTTATCGGTTATGCGGAGGAGGCGGCCTGTCAATAGAGGAAAAATCCATGGAACAGTCTTACCTGCTGGTAGGGAGCACGATGTCACCTTATTCGATAAAGGTGCGATCTTATATGGACTACAAATCGATTCCGTATGCCTGGGAAGAGCGAACACTGGCAAACTCCGGGCGCTTTAAGCAAGCGGGCGTTCGACCCCTGGTGCCGCTGTTGTTATGCCCTGATGGCCGTGCGAAACAGGACTCGACCCTGATTATCGAGGATGAGCTTGAGCCAGCCTATCCCGCGCCGGGGATCTTGCCCGGCGAGCCTGCCGCTCGGTTTATCTGCGCCTTGCTTGAGGAGTTTGCCGATGAGTGGGTCAACAAACTGATGTTCTTTCAACGCTGGAACACCCCTCGCGACCAGAAATCGGCCGCTAGCCGGCTGGCCAGGTTACTGTTTGCCGGATCATGGTGGGCATCTGCGCTGCAACCGTTTGGCGCCACCATGATCACCCGGCGGATGGTCCCACGCATGGCCTTTGTGGGCGCTAACGAATCCAATATAGCGCTGTTGCAAAAGAGTTGGGAGTTGCTGGTTGAGGGCCTGGAAGCTCATCTTGCCAGCCGGCTTTACCTGTTCGGTGGAAGACCATCGCTGGCAGATTTCAGCCTCTATGGACAGCTCTCTACAGCGTTTACGGATCCTACCGCCGGTGACTATATTCGTGCCAATGCGCGTGAGCTGCAGGGCTGGATCGAGCGCATGCACAAACCCCATGTATCCGGTGAGTTCGAGCCGCTCGATGCTTTATTCCCCAGTCTCGCGCCGGTGCTGGAGAACACGGTAGCGCGGCATTTCCTGCCCTGGTCACAGGCCAATGCCAGGGCATGGGAGGTGGGCGACAAGCGGGTAGAGCTGGAGCTCGATGGTACGATGTATAGCCAGCGGTGCTTTAAATACCATGCCGTGTCGTTGGCAGCGCTGCGGGAAAAGTTTGGCTCGGTAAGATCCGACGGCCAGGCCCTGGCGGCCCTGCGCAAGGCCAACTGCCTGCAGTTTTTTGCGCAGGACCCTGGCCGTCGGGTCGGTGCTGTCTAGCCCCTTCAGCCCGAGTGCTGCGTTAGCTCTCAGCAGCGCACTGAAACCGTTGTGGTCAGGAAGCGATCCCCCGGGGTATTCCTAGCCGGCCGCGGGAGTGGTTTTTCTGGCGACGCGTTTCTTGCCGGCAGGTCGTTTACCGGCAGCCTGTTTCGCGACCGCCTTCTTCGGCGCAGCCACGGCCGCGCTCGATGACCTGGTGCGGGAGCGTCTGGTCGCAATGGCGGCTTTTTGCTTGCGCTTGCGGGCAACGTGACGCAAATCTCTCTCGCCATATCGCTCAAGAATGCTGTCCAGGGTCATGCTTATCTTGCTACTGGTTTCGATGCGGTCGAGTTCCTTCCAGGTGGCGATCTCCCCCTGGCGCACGAGCTCCATCAGCTCACTCTCCGACAGATGGCTGAGGATTTTTCGCATGTCAAACTTGCGGAAATTAGGATAGACATTGATGTCTGCGCTGTACTCCTGATTCAGAACCGATGCAAACATATTGACGATAACGTTGAATCGCGGCCATTTGTAGGTATAGCGCTGGCTCACAATACTACTGGTCTGGGCGAGCTTGCTGGCTCGCTTGTGCAGAATTTCGCGCATTGCCTTGGGAATGAAGGTATGTTCGCCGTCGGCGTCCTTGGTAACCAAGACCATGGGATTGATCAGGCTCGCAATATAATGATTGACGCCATACAGTCGCGCCAGGCGCTTGGCAGGCAGGTCGTCGGTAACCGAGCCGTCGACCCAGCGCCACGTGGGTAGGTAGGGCTGGCGTTCACCGTGTACGTTTTTCGCTTCCAGCATGACCGGTGGGTAAACCCCTGGTACCGCGCACGATGCCATGACCGCCTTGCGCACATAGACATTGGGTGACGCGATGGCATTCATCAGACGCGATGTCTGGTGCAAATCGGCGGGAGCAATGGAAATATTGATATTGCGTCCGGTCAGTTCAAAAGCCTCCTGAAAAGTCATGTCAGGGACCAGCCGGGCCACAGTCTCCTCGAGATCGTGTACGTCCATCTGGCCGCCGCTGCCAAACAGCATGCGATCCATCCAGCTGGCTTCCTTTTTGACTTCAGCGACGAGGTTGGCAGGTTTCACCAGCTCTTCAAGCTCGCGCTGGGTGTGAGTGCCAAACACCGCCGTGACCAGCGATCCGGCACTCGAGCCGGAAATGACATTGGGCAGCAGGTCGTGTTCAATCAGTGTTTTTACCACGCCGATATGAAAGTGGCCGAGCGCGCCTCCACCGCTGAGCATCAGCGCCGTGCGCCCGTAGCAATGGCTGGCGCGTTGGAAAAAATCCAGCTTTTCTTCGCGGCTTATCTCAGAGTCATCGAGGCTGGCTATGTGCTCCAGAGCATCGACAATCTCATCGACGTAATCTTCGATGAGCACTTTAGTGCCGATTCGTGCGGGACGATACAGTTCGGCTTTGCCCATCCCCCCCATATTGCCGTGGATGCCCTCATTCAGGGTAAACAAAAGGCCGTGATTATCGTGGCGCGCGCGATGATGGCGCAGTGCGTCGAGGCGGCGGCGAATCTGGGCGTAATCGTAAAGCTTGGTTTGGTCCCGCTGTCGCCACTTGTCGGCGCCCGAGCGTGCATCGTATGCCCTCGCGGCCTCGAGCCATTCGTCGTAGCTCTCGGCATTGTCCATGATTTTTTCCAGTTTTCTGAGTTCTTTCGCTGGACGTGACAACATCGCGCTTCGCTCCTTCGTAGCCTCGCCGCACGAGCAGTGGGCTGGCATATTCATATAATTAACAGTCATATTATAGTGAGTTAGTGGTCAAAGTCGACGTCCCGGCTGGTAGCAGGCACAGCAATAAAGGCGCTTGTTGGCATCATGGCATAATTGCAGTTTCGAAAGCTACGGGGCTTGCATGCCCGAAGCTCCAGCTTTATGCGGGGTGGATCCGAGCCTGTGCGCACAAATAGGGTGCGTGCCGTGAATCAGGTCGGGGCATTGTGGAGTGAGGGAGTGTTTGCATTGTGCGATCAACCCTTGCGGCGTTGATCACTGGCGAGGATCCTTCCGCTGGCACAAATCCTGCATTGCAAATCCTGGATACGGTACCTTACAGTCTGTTCATGTATTTACGGCGAATTATAGCGACAGCCAGGTTAAACAAGGGAATGCGCAATGACCCGGAGCCATGAAATCAATCTGCATGGCAAGGTAGTGCTGGTCACCGGCGCTGCCTCTGGTGTCGGCCTGCATGCGGTCAAGGGCTTCCTCGCTGAAGGCGCCAAAGTGGTCATGGTCGACAAGGACGATGCGCGCCTGAAACTCGAGGTAGAGGGAGTATGGCGGGTGTCGGGGCGCGACCGACTGCTGGCTCTGTGCTGTGATGTTGGGGATGACGGTGACCTGGAAAACCTGATGCCCCAGGTGATGGGTCATTGGGGCGCAATGGACGTGCTGGTCAACAATGCGAGCCTTTGTGTTGCAGGCCCATTCGAGCAGCAGGGTGCCAGGCAAATCAGGGCCATGGTGGATGTCAATCTCTATGGGTCGTTGCGTCTGACCCAGTTGGTGCTGCCGTATATGGAAAAGGGTGGCGGTGGCCATATCCTCAATGTGTACTCATCCTCACCATTCCCGTTGGAGGCGGACCACGTCGCTTACGAGGCCAGCAGGGCCGGGGTCCTGGTGTTCACGCGAGCATTGCGACGGAAGTACAGAAACCGCAATATCAGCTTTAGCCTTTTTTGTTCCGTTCCTTCGCACCCGGTGCTGATCGCCGACGATCTGCAGGCTGCGCACCGGGGTGCACGGTTGCAATACCCCGGGCCGGAAAAGATCGCCGCGGCCATGGTGGACGCGGTGAAGCGACGCTCACCGCGGGTGGCGGTGTCGAACCGGCCGCTGACACATTCGATCACGGGTTTCGTGGACCGGGCATTTCCGGGCGTCCTCGATGGGCTGTGGAGCCGCAGGGCCGACAAGGCTTTTCGCGAGCTTGATGCAGCAACAGGAAGAAAGGCGTAAGAATAGCTCGAGAGTGCCGCAGGGTTTGCTGTCCCCGAATTAACAACGCCGGCATAGCCGGCGTTTTTCAACAGTGGAGTTGCTTGCTCGCCTACCAGCTGTAAATCACTTCCAGGCCGTAGAATCGCGGCTTGTTGCGGCGTACGTACGGCGTATTCAGATCCGAGGCGATGCCGCTGTAGCCGACGACATGCTCGGTATCGAACAGGTTTTCGGCCCACAACGCTACCTGCCAGGCGGTGGACGGGGTAATCCAAGTGATCCGTGCATTGCTCAGGTTGTAGGCATCGTCTTTGGTTTCGTAGTCGACGTTGTAATCGGCAGAGGCACGATTGCGCTCGGGGGCACTGGTCCAGCTGTAGTCGAAATGCAACAACAGGTCGCCATTGTCGCCCAGGCCAAGATTGTAATCGGCCAGCAACACCAGTCGTTGCCGGGGTCCGTCCAGGGGCTCGCCGTCAAGGTCAATATCACCCACGATGCGGTCGGTCCATTCGGCGTCCAGATAGCCGTAGTTCAGTCCCAGTTGCAGGCTGTCGGTCGGCAGCCAGGTGATTTCCGCTTCCATGCCGGTACCCTCGGCATCCCCGGTAACGGTCACGTACTTCTTGATTGGAGTGCCGTCATCGACCTGCTGGATATCCTGTTTGTCACTGTAGTAATACTGGTAAACCGAGGCGTTGACGCGAAGGCTCTGGTTGAGCCACTGGGACTTGATACCCAGTTCGAAGTTATCGACTTCTTCCGGGTCGAAGTTGGAGCCTACCTGGAGGGAGTTGAAGCCGCCGGCGGTGTAGCCGTTGGCATAGGAGGCGAAAACCAGTACGTCCTCACTGGGGTAGTAGTTGAGCACGACCCGGGGATCGAGGTTGCTCCAGGAGTCATCCGTCTTGACCCAGCCGGCCTTGGCGGCGGCGGCATCGGGTGATGCGTCCGCAGTGAAAATGACGTCGTCCGTCGGGTTGCCGGTCAGGCTGTTGGCCGGGTTGTACCATTCGAAATCCTTTTCGTCCCGGGTGTAGCGCAGGCCAACGGTGAGGCCGAACTGGTCGCTGAATTGCCAGGTGACGTCGCCGAACACCGCCATGCTGACGGTGCTGGCCTTGTTGTTCATGGTTTCGTTCCACTGTGCGCTGCAGGGATAGGCGGTACCCAGGGCCAGCTCACTGAGCAGCAGACAGGTAGCGTTGTCGGGCTCGGGCCAGACGTTGTTGGTCGGGTCGCTGGTCAGGTTGCGGATCAGCGAACCGGCATAAGTGGTCACTTCGGCGGACTGTTCACCATCCTC